>QMWE01000005.1 GCA_003661465.1 Hadesarchaea archaeon | reverse complement strand
GAGCAGGATGTTGAGGAATCTAACGGACTACAGAGGAATAATCGGGGACGACAAAATTTCGGAAATATATCAGAAAAGTAGAAAACTTTACAAAAAGCATATCCTGCACATTAATTCAACAGCCTATGGCGGCGGAGTAGCCGAAATGCTTCAGAGCATCATACCCCTCTTTAATAGCATCGGAGTTTATGTGGGGTGGCGGACACTTGTCGGAAATCCAGATTTCTTCAGGGTGACAAAGAAATTTCACAACGCATTGCAGGGAGATAGTATCGCCTTAACGCGGAAAAAAATAAAAATTTATGAGGAGACGAACAACGTTTTTTCTAAATTTACCCATATAGACCACGATCTGGTGGTGATTCACGACCCGCAACCACTTCCGTTGATAAAATTCTACAGGAAGAGGCAACCGTGGATATGGAGATGTCACATAGATCTCTCCAAACCAAATCGAATGTTGTGGAATTATCTCAAGGATTTCATTTTACGCTACGACACCGTAATTTACCAAATGGAGGAATTTTCCGCCCAAGGGGTTCCAGGAGATTACCGGGTGATAAAGCCGTCTATCGATCCGCTATCTATGAAAAATATGCCCATATCAAGAGGTACCATTAGCAAATATCTCAAGAAAGCGGGAGTGGATACCAAACGTCCCATCATCTCTCAAATCTCTCGCTTCGACAAATGGAAAGATCAACTGGGAGTTTTGAAAGTTTTCGAGAAAGTGAGAGAGGAAATGGACTGCCAACTTCTTTTGGTGGGAGACATAGCGTTGGACGATCCCGAGGGACAAGAGAACTACGAGCAAATTTATGCAAAAGTGAGAAACAAGAAAGATGTGCGACTGATAATGGGTGCACATGATATCATGGTGAACGCCATCCAGAGAGCCTCTGATGTGGTGTTACAAAAATCAATAAGGGAAGGCTTTGGGTTAAGCGTTTCGGAAGCACTTTGGAAGGGAACTCCCGTCGTGGCCTCCAAAGTAGGTGGAATACCAACACAGGTGATAGACGGCGAAACAGGATACCTCGTAAAGCCTTACGATTACGATGGCGCAGCAAAGAGAATCATGGATCTTCTCAGCAGCAGAGCTCTAAGGGAAAAGATGGGAGAAAAGGGAAAACGACACGTAAAGGAGAACTTTCTCATCACCCGCCATATAGAGGATTGGATAGATCTCTGGGTGGAAATGCTCTCTTAGATCCCTGCCACTCCGTTTGAATTGATCTGTGGCGTCTAGGCCAACTTTGACAAGTGTTTTAAACGGTTTTACCGTCTCATATATGGGGTGAAAATGACCATCGTGGAATTATGGCAGTTTTTATGGCCCATTCTGGTGTTGGTGGGATTCATAATCGCCGGATATGCGCTGAGAATCGTCCTGTCCGTATACGTCGCCAAGCTAACACGAAAAACTAAGACGAAAGTCGATGATATCATCCTAGAGGCGGTCAAAACACCTATCGTCGTGATATTTCTCATCATCGGCATAAACTTCGCATTGTCGGAGGCAACTAAAATTCCACAACTCGCTCAGAGTCTGCCACTGATCCTGCAGTACCTTCCGTTGATAAGTTCTGTCTTGGTCACCCTGATAGGAGCAGTGGCCACCGCGAGGATAGTAACCGAAATATTGAAACATTATGGTATCGCTCATCCCAACCTGAAATCACTTGTTCCGTTTTTCTCCAAACTTACTAACATACTCGTATATTTCGTGGCCTTCATACTCATCCTCAATGCCCTTGGCATAAACGTGACCGCGCTTGTGGCTGGACTGGGTATCGGTGGCATCGCCATAGCTTTTGCGCTTCAGGAAACACTGTCCCAACTTTTCGCAGGGATGTACATAATGACAGATAGGCCCGTGAGAGAAGGGGACTACATCGAACTGGAATCCGGACAGAAAGGGTACGTTGAAAAGATAGGATGGCGGAGCACGAGAATTAGAGAGCTACCAAACAACATAATAGTTGTCCCGAACTCAAAACTGGCGGGTGCGATAGTCACAAATTACTACCTCCCAGAACCAGAGATGGCCTGCTTGGTTCAGGTCGGGGTAAGTTACAACAGCGACCTCGAGAAAGTCGAGAGAGTAACCATAGATGTTGGAAGACAAGTGTTGAAAAAGGTGACGGGAGGGGTTCCAGAATTTGACCCATTCATCCGCTATCACACATTCGACGATTTCAGCATAAACTTCACTGTTATCCTAAGGGTCAAAGAATTCGTGGATAAGTATCTGATCACCCATGAGTTCATCAAAGAACTGCACAAGCGGTACAAACAAGAGGGGATAGAGATTCCGTTCCCGATAAGAACCGTATACATGCGGAAGTAAATCCGAGCAGTTATCTTCTACTGAACTCATTTATTATTTCTTTGAAAATTCTCGAAATCCTTTTAACTCCCTCTTCCAGAGAAAGGACTTTTCCTATTTCACTTCCCCGCTCCCCGATTCTGGCTGCCATCTCCGAATCCCTGAGCACTATGCCCAGTTTATTCGAGAGCTCTTTCACGTCGCCCGGTCCAAACGTGTAACCATTTGTGCCCTCTATGACCATCTCTGAAGCCCCGGCCCCTCTGCTCACCACCACGGGTTTTTTGTACACCCAAGCCTCTCCGACCACCAAACCAAATCCCTCTTTTATAGAGGGGAGGACCAAGACCTCCGCCCGTTTATATGCGGCCCTGAGAAGTTCATCGGGCAGGTATCCAGTAAATACGACGTGTTTCTCAAGGCCGAGTTCTCTCACCATCCCATGTAACTGGTTCCTCCAGAGGCTGGATTTTGGGTGAGACAAGCCCCCCACTTTGCTTCCAGAAAAGCTTCCGTTCCCAACCAAAACTAGCTTCAGATTGGGGAACTCTCTTATGAGCTTAGGCATCGCTTTTATCGCCACATCTTGTCCTTTTATCCTGTCCATTCTACCGACTACGAGTATTATCCTATCGTCTGCACCGATATTGAAAGTTGAACAGAACCTTTCCACATCAGAGCTCTTCGGCTCGATCCACAATTCGTCGTTGATGGAGGGGTAAACCTGATACGCTTTTCCACGGTAACCCGCCCTGATTAGGCCCTCTAGATCCCTTCTACAACTCACCACGACAGCGTCGAAGGATTCCATACATCTGACGATGAAATTTTTCATATATGGATCTACCTTAGACAGATCCAACGGGATGTGCCATCTGAACAACGTCGGCGCCGATAATCCTAACATGTTTCCAACTTGAAGTTGCTGAAAATCGTGGATGTAAAAGATATCTATTGGAGAGAGCTCAAACATCTTCGTGGCACAAAGCCAATTGTACTTGGCGTATGCGGCGAAATCGCTTGGACTAATTTTATGTCGTTCTATGTCGTGAATTTCCTCCCATATCCTCTCCTTCATGTGTGTGTACGCTGGAACCTCATGCGGCGCAAGCGAGATGTTGTGTACCCGGATCTTTCCAGCCACGACTCGCTCCGGACCAACCGGATTTAAGGAAACCCAGTACGCATTATCCACTATATTTTCTCTGATCATACGCTCCATCGATGGATAAACGATCTTCGGAACACCGCCGGGGTTTATCTCGTAGTCCTCTCCTTCGATGAGCATGTCCAATGGCAGCGGGTCCGGAAGATCGCCATATTTCTCAAGTAATTCAGTATACTGGAGTTTAAACCGAATTAACGGAGTTTGGGAATTTATACACAAGTTTAAGCCTGTCATCATTGTATTACTCCACTTCCTTTGATAAAAAACCAAACTATCTGAACAGGGACTCATTTCTTTCGAGTATCGACGACGTCTCTCCTCCAATCAGATTTTGTCCGGCAGTTGGGATTTAAACACATCTTATATGGTCTTCTCCCCGCACGGTTGACTTGAATCATCGGGGTTCCACACTCCTTACAGATGCTCCCAAGCGGGATGATCGTGCCATCTTGTGGCAAGGGAAAAGAATTCGTGCATTTTGGATAATTCGAACAGCCTGCAAAACGTTTGTGGGTAATGCGGGATATGGTTACCCTCAAGTCGCCACCACATTTGGGGCATTTCCCCAAGACTCTTTGTTTCATGAGGGTAATGCGGTAGGACTTCATCAAGCTTCTGCCTATCTCCATCTGATGCTCTTTGAACTTCATGAGTATCTTATCCAGCTCAGCTCGCGCCTTGGCGATAACTTCTTCCCTGCTGCGTTTTCCTTCCTGTATTGCCTCCATCTCATGCTCAAATTCCGCAGTTAATTCTTCGCTGACGATCTCTGGACAGTATCTGAGAAGTGTGTTGACCACCTCTACGCCAAGTTCTGTAACTGTGATCTGATTACCGAATATGTATCCCCGTTTGTAGAGATTTTGAACGATCCCGGCACGCGTACTCTTCGTCCCAAGATTTTTTGACTCCATTTCCTTCACTATCGAGGCTGGGTTATATCGTGGAGGAGGCTGAGTTTTCCTTTCCTCCATTTTTACCTCTTTGATCGATAATTCTCTTCCCTCTTGTAGCTGTGGAAGGACGATCTCCTCCATGGAGCCGTATCTGCCATAGTATCTAAGCCATCCCTCCTCTAGCACCCGGCGGCCATGAAGGAGAAAAAGCTCTCCGCCCACATCTAACTCTACTCTCACACTTTCCAATGATGCTGGTTTTCCAAAAGTCGAAAGAAAACGTCTGACAACCAGATCGTAAATTTTCTGCTGGGCTCCACTCAGTGCTTTTGGTTTTTCACCAGTTGGAAATATTGCCGGATGCGCTGGGTCAACCTTCTTACCCTCATTGGGACGCAGGTCCAACCTCGAGAGCAACTCACTCGCAAACTTTCCATACTGTTCAGAAGATCTGAGTTGTTCAATTATCCTCCGATAATTTATCGTGGAGGGTAATTTTTGGCTACTCGTCCTTGGATAACTGATAAGCGCCGCCTGATACAGCGCCTGCGCGATCTGCTGGGTACGCATCGGGGCATATCCAAAACTGCGATAAGCCTCGGACTGCAAGTCTCCGAGGTTAAACGGTGGAGGGGGCAACCTCTGATACCGCCGAACTTTAACTGCAGAAACTCTGGCAAGCTTTTCCTTACACGCGGCCAAGGCACGCTCGGCATCAGACCTATCGAAAAAGCGTGATCTCACGTGTTCGGCTGTTACCTCATGCCCATCGATGTTCAAGATCAGACTTAGAACCCAGAACGGCTCAGGCTTGAAAGCTTTTATCTCCAGTTCACGTTCAACCAAAATCTTCAGAGTCGGAGTCTGTACTCGGCCTGCTGAAAGTTTGGCAAAACGTTGCTCTGCTGCCTCCACCGCTGCGCTCATCGCTTTCGATAAGTTCATGCCCCAATACCAGTCAAGAACATGGCGAGTTATTCCCGCGTCTATGAGTTCAAAGTCCAAACGGGGCATCATGTGCTCATATGAGTGACGTAGCTCATCTGTGGTGAGCGTAGAAAATTTCATTCTTCTAGCACGTTTCACAGCTTCCTCCCCACAGAGATACTTGAGCACGTTGAAAGCGATGAGTGAACCCTCAACATCATAGTCACAAGCACTGATGTAGTCCGTAGCATCTTTGGCCAGTTCCCTTATCACATCGATGAATACCTGTGTTCGCTTAGCCTTCTTATCCGCCTCATAGACGGGCATCCAGTCTATGTCGTAGAAAGGATAATCACGCATTGGTCTCAAGTTTTTGAGTGTGAAGAGGTGTCCCAATGCCGAAACTGCTATCATTTCCATACCGTCTCGCTCAAACTCGTAGTATGAAACACCCATGAGTTTCCTCCTCCGAGGTTTTCCCTCAGCTAAAGCTGCAGCTATCTTCTCCGTGGCGGTTGGTTTCTCGCAGATGATGAGAGTTTTTGGCATAAGCAAGCCTCGTAGCTTATTTAGGTTTTTATTTTAAGAGGTCGGCGGTATCCCCGGCTAAACAATGAAAATCACCTCCAAATCGGCGGGCCCAGTTCTTTGACTCGACGATGTTTTTTATTTAGAGTCATTCGGGACTAAAACAAAATTTTAACCCAAACCTCACCAATATTATATTGCGATGAAGGGACAGATCCGCAGGAATCGAGAGCTGACGTGAACCGTGAGCGTCAGTGCATCACTGCGGAAACACTCGAGCATGCCCATCGAAAAATCATGCCAAATTGGGTCCTTCGGGGAGTAACTGGCGGGATCGTCCAATACTATGACCCTGAAGCCAACCCTGGCGTGAAACAGATGGGCGGGCCCCCGGGAAAACCCACCATCGAGGGTTAGCGGGTGAAGGACGTCGAAAAGACAATCTATGAAACCCGTTGTTAGTTGTGGTGGGGACATCGGGGGCCAAATTTAAACGGTTTCAAGCCCACCTTCAACGGTAAAAATTTTCACGTTTTTTATTCCCTTTTGCTTTGCAACACGCGCAAGCTTGAGGAGTTTTTCTCTGCTGGGAGAGGGAAGCTTTTGAAAATTCGGATCAAGAGTGCGTTGGTTCCTGAACTGCTGAAGTCTCAGGCAATCGACACCTTGAACACCCTCCGCAATTCGGGCAATAGTCTCAGCATCGTCGTTTAGTCCGGGTATTATAGTTGTCCTAGCCTCGACATCTACTTTTGAGTGTATCGCCAATTTTAGGCTCTCCCTCACTTTCTGCTCAAGCTTCGGCAAACCAGTGAATCCGGTAATCTCCTCATAAAGGTGGTAATCATCCAACGGTGCCTTCACATCTATTGCAACTAGATCAAGGTAAGGCAGCAGTGAGCCCAGTGCTTGGGAAGCTGTGCCGTTGGTCTCAATCGCGCAGATCAAACCGACCTTTTTTGCCTCTTTCGAGATTTCAAGACAGGCCGAAGGTTGAAGAAGCGGTTCACCACCTGTAAGCACTATGGAATCGACGATGGGCTTATGCGCTCCAACATGTCTGAGTACCTCTTCCGTGTCGACCTCTTTACCCCTGCGAGGGTCGATAAGCGAAACATTTTGACACCACGGACAGCGAAGATTGCATCCTTGGAAAAATACCAGAGTCGTAAGCTTTCCCGGCCAGTCCACCGTTGAGAGCTCTGTAAAGCCACCGAGTCGAAACTTCAGTTAATCCTCCCCAATAATCTTCTTTTCATCATATTCAAGACGTTCACGAAACTCCTCCTGCTTGCCCACATGCCAGTTCCGCACTGGCCTGAAATAGCCGACCACCCGGGAATATACCTCCGCGGGTTTGCCACATCGCGGACATGTGAAGTGCTCTCCCCGGAGATAACCATGATCCATGCACACGGAAAAGGTAGGAGTTATCGTGTAGTAGGGCAATCTGAAGTTCTCCGCTATCCTTTTCACCAGCACCTTACAGCCCTCGGCACTGCTCACGGCTTCGCCGAGAAATGCGTGGAAGACAGTGCCTCCATTGTAGAGAACCTGCAGCTCATCTTGGTGGTGGAGGGCTTTAAACAGATCGTCCGTGTACCCAACAGGCAGCTGCGTCGAGTTCGTGTAATAGGGCACTTTCTTGCCCGAAGTAGTTATCCTTGGGTATCGCGCTTTATCGAGTCTAGCCAAGCGGTAGCTGGCCCCCTCAGCAGGCGTTGCTTCCAGATTGTAGATGTTGCCCGTTTCCTCTTGGAATTCAAGCAGTCGCTTGCGCATGAACTTGAGCACGCGAATTGCGAACTTCTTTCCCGCTTCGGTTTCGATCCCTTCTCCAAGTAGATTCAGGCAGGCTTCATGCATGCCTACTAGGCCAATAGTCGAAAAGTGAAACTTGAGTGTACCTAGGTAGCGTGCTGAGAACGGCAGCAAACCGCGTTTCATATTTTCTTCGACGAGTTTTCGCTTTATCTCCAAACTATTTTTCGCGAGCCCCATTAATCTCTCAAGCCGATCAAAGAAATCACCTTCACTCTTTGAAACATGACCCAAGCGAGGCATATTTATCGATACCACACCCACACTTCCTGTTTTTTCCGCAAAACCGAAGAAGCCGCCGTACCTGCGGTGAAGTTCTTTCAAATTCAATTGTAATCTACAACACATCGCCCTAACCTCGCGAGGGTCGATGCCGCCTTTTATGCAGTTTTGGAAATAGGGGATCCCGAACTTCGCTGTCACTTGGAACAGCAAGTCAGAAACCTCAGAGTCCCAGTCAAAATCTTTCGTCACATTGTAGGTGGGAATTGGAAAAGTGAAGATTCGCCCACGCATGTCGCCGTGAAGCATCACATCTAAGAAGGCCCGGTTGATGAGGTCGACTTCAGGTTGGAAATCGGCGTAGCTTTCGTCTAGGATTTTGCCGCCATAAATCACCGCTTGCTTCTTCATGTCTTCGGGCACCTTAAGTTCAAAAGTCATGTTGGTGAACGGCGTCTGTCCACCCCAGCGCGAAGAGATGTTTAAATTGTATATCAGTTCTTGAACGGCCTGCTTTATCTGCCTGTAGCTCAATCTGTCCTTCCGCACGAATGGCGCTAGATACACATCGAGCGAATTTACTGCTTGTGCACCAGCCCACTCGTTCTGAATCGATCCCAAGAAATTGGATATTTGCAACAAGGCTGAAGAGAAATGCTTAGGGGGTGAAGACTCTGTCCTACCAACAACGCCGCTAAAGCCTCGTAGAAGCAAGTCTTTTATGCTCCATCCCGCGCAATACCCAATAATACCAAATGCCAGATTGTGAATGTGAAAATCGCCTTCAATGTGGGCTTTAGCTATCTCCCGCGGGTAGACCTTCGAAAGCGTGTATCGTGTAACCATTTCCCCTGCAGCTTGGAGAAAGAGAGATGAGAAGGAGTAAGGCACGTTTGCGTTCTCGTGAACCCGCCAATCCCGCACTCTCAGGTAATCGTCGACAAACCTCACAGGATCGATTTGTTCTGGTTCGGTTGGTTTGCGTTCAATTTTTTTTATCGCTTTGATCGACACCTTAGAAATTCGAACACTCGAATGGCAGTTCGGACAACACGCATAGAATTGGCGTTTTCCCTTGTAATTCCACTCATGCCCGCATTTATTACAGTAGAGGCGAAATTTGAACACCACTCTCGCTTTTGGGATATATGTATGTAGTATGTAAGTATATAAATTATTCCCCGCTCTTTTTCCGCTGCCTCGTTTCGCTTTCTATACGTTGCGCTGTCCACCACGACTTCCTTGTGAAATCTGGAAGCTTTCCGTGCTCGCGCACCCACCGCTCGAGGAAGGATATAGTACGAGGATCGGCGGGGTAACCCGAGCCGAAATCCCCATAGTGCTGGCGCAGCTCAGCTATGCGTTGATCACGGCGGACCTTCGCCACGATTGATGCAGCGGCTACAGCGACGTACTTCCGATCAGCGAAGTTCTCCACCACGAGTTGGGGCTTGCTTTTAATGTACTTCCTGATCCTCTGCTCGAAGAGTTCAGGATTGGGGTCCGGGGAGTCCAAGTAAACTAGCCTAGGTTTAAGACGGTCGATGATCTGAGCAAATGTCCTTGCTTCGAGTTCGTTGAGGTTGATCTTTTTGACCAAGCGGAACTCATCAATTTCCGATGGCGAGAACTCAACTATCTCAACTCCCGACGCTTTTTCAGTTATAACCCTGACGAGCATCTCACGTTTTTTTGGAGTTATAAGCTTCGAGTCTTTTATCCCAGCCGCTCTGAGTTCGTCTAGCACGCGTTGATCGAACTTCACCCCACAGAGCACCATATTTCCAAGCACCGGTCCGCGGCCAGCTTCATCACATCCGGCGATCATTTTCTCCCCCTCAACTCAGCAAGCACCGGTATCTGCTTAAACTCATCACCTGCAAACAGTTCCCATATTATCCCACTTGGTTTGGGAAAGCTATGTTCGGTCTCGATCGTTTGTTCTGGAGTCACCAGAAAATCCACTGGAACATCATGCTCATCCATCGGAACTTCATTGAGGATCTGTAAACTATGCACCGTCGTAACGATTGGCGTTCGATCGTCAATTACTCCCATCTCCCTCAAAATCGCTATCTCGAGATCTCCAAAGCCAGACCCCTTTCCAACACGTCCTCCTCTTTTATCCACAGCCACAGATCCTTCCACGATCAAATCTATCTTCAACCGAGGAACATCGACCCTCTCGCCGTGTTTGAAGGCACCCCGGATGCTCGCCGCTCTTCTCACATTTCTTATTTTAACTGGATCGAGTACAAGAAAACCTTCTCGCAACTTTGGAGTCGCCATCACCACACATTTTCCATCATTTAACGCCATTTCACGTACCGGCAGTTGAGGGGCATCAGGATTGACAAATATCGTGCCCGCCGATTTATAAATCGACAACAAACGAAGCCGGACTGCCGCCTCTACACTACCTTTGAAATTTGGAATCCTTCCTTGGATGGGCTTTGGGAAAGTCGCCACCCCCCTGCTTTCCATCTTCTGCCAAATCATCTCACGGATAGCCTGTTTATCCATTTCTGCACCAACTATCTTGAAACATGGGGATTTCCTCGTACATAAAATCGAAGCTCCCGGTCTAGATCTTCGCTTACTCCTATCCGATGCGAAGATGCGATCTCGGTAGATTTATTTTCTCCGTCCGTTATCACCAAGATGCTCTTAGGGTTCGTTAAGTCCAGCCCATGATGGTCGTATGTTATACCCATTGCCTGCGTCAGCTTTCCGGGCCCCGATGCCAAGTTCCGCTCATCAGTAGTTTTCCTCCTCAGCCTCATCAGCTCTGTCCCCTCAAGCGGTTCCAGCGCACGGATCAGTACCGCTCCGGGAACACCCTCACGCTCAGTTGTGACATTAAACAACCAGTGACTATGGACCATATAGACGAAAGCTAGTCCACCCATTTCCCACATGAGCCAGTTTAATTTGGTTCGTTTACGTGAAGCGCGGGAAGCTGGATCGCCCCTGCCGTAGTATGCCTCTGTCTCAACTATCCTACCGCTGGTGACCCCTTCTGGAGAACGATGAACTAATATTTTTCCCAACAATCCTTGAGCCACCTCGGCTGTGTCTCTCTCATAAAACGACCTAGGAAGCGGTATCACGAACAACCCCATGAAAAATGGGTTAAAGCTAAAATAACCCTAACTCATGTTTAATTGGAGGTTTTGAGAATGAAGCTTGATCCCAGGGTAAAAGAAAAATATCCGGGTTTTATTGCTGGCTATGCCGTCGTCAGCGGGATCACGGTAGAGCGGACCGTGGATGGATTGGTCGATAGAAAACGCCAAATTTTCAGCGAGCTCAAGGCCAAGTATGGAAGCACAGATATAACCGAATTAAGTGAACTCAAGGCTTACCGCTCATTTTTCAAGGCAATGGGTGCGGATCCATCCAACTACAGACCTGCGCCTGAATATCTGCTCAGGAGAGCATTAGATGACCGATTTCCACATATTAACAATCTCGTCGATTCATGTCTGCTGGCCACGGTAGAGAACTGGGTCCTAGTCGGCGTTTACGACGTCGAAAGGATAAGAGGAGAAGCTAGGACAACCCTCGCTACGGAAACGAAACCATTTGAACTCATCAACGGACGAAAACTTTCCCCAAAACTTGATGAGGTGATCCTGCAAGATGACCAGAAAGTACTTGCTGCTTACACGCTTGGTGACGCCAAAGCAACTATGATCACGCAAAAGACATCTAATGCATTGATAGTCCTCTGGAACGCTCCGGGGGTGGAAAAAAATATGATCGAAGCCGCGCTTAATTCTGTGACCACCTATGCCAGAAGATATTGCGGCGGGCACCTCGAAAAAAGCGAAATTTTGTAGATCCACATGACGCATCCCTTCACGCTACTGGGGATAACACTTATCCTTTTAGGAGCAGCCTTTTTGCTTCTCCCTGTTATTGGAAAGTACATCGACCTCTCAAATGTGCCGTCTTGGTTGGTCTACATCTATCACAGAAACGGGTTTTACTTTGCTACATCTCCCCTCCTGCTGGTGTTTTCGCTTGTCGTATTCATCATCTACGTGCTGACTCGTTGAATCACCTTCAGATTTATGGTCACGGTTCACATTTTACTATGGATACAATGCTCTCGTCCAAACTTCGCGATATTAAACCCGTAGAAAAACGGGCCATCCTCATCAGCTCCGGCGGTGGGTGGACCAACAAGGACTCAACGCTCGTCTTGGAACATCCTGAGGTCTCACTCACATTCCAAAATGGTATCTCCTTTTTGGAACATAGAGGGCGAGGACTGAAACTCAGAAAAAATCCTTTGAAGGTAGTGGTGGAAATGTTAAATCGGGATTACATTGGCGTGGGGTACTTAGGATATGAATTTTCTCAGTTTTTGGAACCCAGTTTTAAAAGCGTGAGACAAAAGGATGGTGCCCCACTTCCAGATCTCTCCTTCTTGTTTTTTGATAGAGGACAGCTCCAAGAGATGAAATTAGAAAAATGGGAGGAAAATCTCCGGTGGCCTGAGATCCAAGAGACCTCAAACACGCTCCAACCGAATATGACAAAAGCACAGTTCTGCCAGATGGTGGAGCATGCGCGACGATACATCGCCGCGGGAGACATTTATCAAGTTAATCTCTCACAACGTTTTGAAGTTCCCTTTAAAGTTCAGCCTGAACTATTTGCAGCCAAACTCTATCGAACCCAGCCCGTTCCATTTGGCTGCTATCTCAATTTCGGGGAGTTTCAACTGATCAGTGGCTCTATGGAATTATTCCTGAGAAAAAACGGGAATCGATTGACTACGAGGCCCATCAAAGGAACGAGAAGAAGGGGATGCGGAGAAGAGGAGGATATGAAACTTAGGCAGGGGCTCTCCGAAAGCGAGAAGGAAAAGGCAGAAAATCTTATGATCGTGGATCTCATGCGAAATGACTTGGGGAGGATCTGTGAGTTCAACAGCGTTCGCGTAGATGAGCTCTTCAAAGTTGAACAGTACTCGACTCTTTTTCAGATGGTATCTGAGGTCAGCGGTAAGCTCAAGGAAGGGGTCACTATCGAACACATCGTGAGCAATACGTTTCCTCCGGGATCCGTCACTGGGGCCCCAAAAAGAAGGGCAATGGAGATAATCGACGAACTGGAGCCCCATTTACGAGGACCATACTGTGGCGCAATCGGATTGTTCATGCCCAATGGGGACTTCACGTTGAGTGTGGCGATCCGCGTTCTGGCGATCAGTGATGGTATGGGCACTTTTTGGGCTGGTGGTGGAATAATGTGGGACTCCATACCCGAGTTAGAATATGAAGAAACCCTGATCAAGGCCCAGGCGATGATGAAAGCGCTCTGAAGGGGATGGTTATGGGGAGAGAATTCATATTCCTGGACAGAGAACCCCTCGTAACGAAGATTCCCATGAGGTCTCTGCTTTATGGCGAGGGTGTGTTCGAGACATTCAGATGGAGAGGAACCGAGCCTGTTTTCTTGAAAAAACACCTTGATCGGATGAAAAATGGTGCCAAACTCCTATCTATACCCATGCCGGCGAAAAAAATCATCAAAAACTCGGTGAAAGAAGCTGTCGACAGATCGAACATCATGGATGCCATCGTGAAGATCTGCTTGCTGTCATCAGGCTCAATGATATTCCATGGGGATGCTGATAAAGCTCATCTGATGGTGATTGTCAAAAATTATGAAAAGCAAAAGGGACAGATGCGCGCGCACATCGCCTCTTTTAGACGGAATTCATCGCCACTGCTTTGCATAAAATCCACGAATTATCTAGAAAACGTGACAGCCAGAAGAGAGGCAAAGAATATGGGATACGATGAATGCATCTTCCTCAACCAGCAGGATGAGATAACTGAAGGTAGCTCAACCAATATCTTTTGGATTAAAGGAGAGGTTATGTATACACCATCTGTAGATTGCGGGTTGCTCCCTGGTATCACTCGTGAAACAATCATCACCTTAGGACGGAAGCTGGGTCTAGAGGTAAAAGAAGGAAGATTTAAACTGGAGGACTTGCTCTCATCTAACTGCGCGTTCTTGACGAATTCCCTTATTGGAATGGCGGCGCTCACACAGATCGATTCCAACAAGATAAATTTCAACGAAGAGATCTATGTTAGAATCAGAGATGCGCTTTTTCGCAAGCTGAGATGGACACCATAGAACTACTGCTTTAATTTCAGGATCGCTTCCGCTATATCCCCGTTCGTCTCCACTAGTGCTTTGACCGCTTTATCTCGTTCGGCTCCTGTCTGCTCCATGACAAGTTTTATATCATCTTCAGTCGGTTCAAATCCCAGTTTGCGTTCAAACTCCTCTCCACTCACCTGATAACTTCTCTGTCCAGACATTTCCGTCCTCACGACTTGGGCTCTGGGCAAGACTATTTCGCGGTCAGCAAGTTTGATCACGACCTCCTCAACTCCGCTCAGTTCTTCCATTCTGACTCCCATCTGGCGCATCGCTCGTTCCATCTGTTTCAGATTTATGCGTCTTGGAAACATCTGCCAAATCCCCGCCTAACCTCTACCGCTTTGCCGGTATTAAACTCCACCATTTCAACACCTGCTAAAAGCGCCCTGCCACTTGCTAGGAGGCGATCATTCGAGTCTACGACAAAGACCTCTTCGCCAGGCCTTATCTCCGGATCAGCCGCCGTTACGTGCTTCGCAAATACCGTCTTTCCCTGAGCTGCAAACGGTGCTACATCATCCATTATCGCCACGCGCATGTGGGGTGGCGCCATAGCTGAGTATAAAAGTTCGGCACCCTTTCGATTTAAAATTATGAATCCATCCGAAGCGCGGATCGCGCATACCGGTCCACTTGGTAACCAAACCTGACGGATACGCCCCCTGCTTTTCACCACGCGGATGCCCTCTGGAAAAAGTGACTTGCCAGCATTTTTCCCGAACAGATAATCAGCGGTGGCTCGTAACCTCATCACATCCTTCGGAGTAGGATCGTCCAGATTCCCGTATTCGCCACCCATACCCAAAACCAAGTAATTAGCATGAGCGTCCGAGGTTAAAACGTTTCATGCGAGATCTGGTTCTACTTTGGCATCCACCACCACATGATCCACACCGGGAGCGTAACGTTTTACCACGCGCTTTTGTAATATCCTGATCTTCCGCCCAAGAGCCACCTCCAATAAACGTTTCACTGGACGTTCGAATCGAATTTTTGAAGGCACGCTTTCATGATAGTGGATTATCCCTCCCGTGGGCCTCAGTACCTCGAGGGCAAGTGGAAGATACTGATGAGTCACGTGTAGGAGGCCCATTATAACCCGATCCGCCACCCCCCGGGGCGCAACCTCCAAACAGTCCCCCATCAACGGTTCCACGATGTGTCCAACGTAATTCATCCTCACATTCTGGAGAAGGTACCCATATGCAATCGGATTGATCTCGATCGAGTATACCTTCCTAGGTTTCGCGTGTTTGGCTATCGGAATGGTGAACTGACCCACCCCCGCAAAGAGATCCACCACTACTTCTCCATCCGCAACGAGCCTTGGGAGACGTGCCCTCTCGTAAAGATTTCCTGAGGAAAACATCACCTTCGCCACATCGAGTTTGAAATCGCAACCATTTTCTTTATGGATGGTCTCCGTTGTGGGATCCCCTCTTATCACCTTAATGTTTGGTCTACGTTTCCGTCCGGAGATAATCCCCTCCCGAAGCGCCACAGTCCTGATACCTTTGATACGAAGCAGCGCTCGAGCGACATCATCAAGCCTATGATGCAACTCTAATGGTATGGAAACTATCGCCACGTGGCCAATCCGTTCAAAACCTCTCGGCAACAACTCCAGTTCCCAGTCTGCCAGTACGTCTTTGAGCTCCACATGAAGATGTCCCATATTCCGCCACATTTTCATTTACTTCGTTTTCGTCTTCGCTTCGAGGGCTTGACCACGCCGACCGTTTCCAAAAACTTTTGCCGGACCAGCCAGTCCATCTCCCGCCTGATGCTCCGTTTGCTCACCCTCCCAAGCGCCCTCAGAGGGATTTTTGCCGCTGCCATCTGAAGGTGGCCTCCGCCGGACCCAACCTCGCTGAACGCCTTTTTCAAGATCTCGCCCAAGTTGAGACTTACATCCTTTGTCCTAGCGGAAGCATGTATGTGGTTTCCAACCATACCATAAGCAAGAGTGGTGGTCACCCCCTCCAGATTCAAGAGAAAGTCCGCTACTTGGGGTATCATGTCTCGCTCCTTTACCTCCCCCAGATTCACAGTCAGATACCCCCCCACAAGCTTCCTGTTTCTCACTGCCTTGCTCAAGACGTCCAACATCTCCGATGAGAGAGATGGTCTCTGTAACTGTTTGATTATATCAGCATCGGCCCTCTGCATGAGATATTGAAAAGCCTCGTAATCAAGTGGTGTGGCTCCACGAGTGAAATTGTTGGTATCGGTAAGTATCCCAATCACCAAAGCAGCTGCCGTTGCTGGATCTATGTCCACAAAACCGTATCGCAAGTAATTTGTCAAAAGCGTGGCCGTTGCCCCAACGTGGGAAATGTCCTTGTACAACGCGCGAACCTCGCCGGATGGCACAGCATGATGATCGATCACTATCTTTGGAACCATTATCTCCTTGGGTAACGGACAGTTGGTATGTGTCGAAACGTCAACTAGAGCAAACTGACCGTTATACTCTCCGAAATCGACCTTGTGTTCGTCGGCTTTGATGAGATTCAGGTTTAGTAGGTTTATCAATGCTCTGTTTTGGGAGTATCCAATTTCACCGTCATATATCAGATCAGCCTCAGGACCTCCGGCGGCTTTGGCATAAAGTTTGAGCGCAGCGCCGCTCGCAATGCTATCGGGATCTGGATTCCTCTGAAGGATGATCGCCATTTTACCCCTCATGGTCTTGACAATGGCTCTCAGCCTCTTCTCGTTTACCATGATCCTCAGTTTTTCCATGTTGGTGATGAAATCGGCTATGATCTGTGGGGGAGCCAGAACGTCTGTTGCACCCAACAACTTTGCCTCGTCCCTTTCGCCATCATCAGAAATCCGGGCCACTACTACTGGGTCTATCTCAAACTCTTCCTTCAATTTGTTGATGACCTTCAGCACCTCGCTGGTGACCGAAAAATATGAGCTCGTGATGAAAACCATTTCAGAATTTTTTATCCCAGCTCCGAGAAGTGTCTCCGGATTTCTAAAGTCCCCGAGAACTGCGCGAAAACCTATTTTTTTGAGTCGTTCCACATTTTTCTTATCAATGTCGACCACTGTCACATCAGCACGACTTTCTTTGAGCTTACTTGCGATAGAAAAACCAACATCTCCACAACCCAAGACCAGATACACCAATATCACCGCCGATACCTATTTTTACGCTTTATATCTCAAAATCAGCGGGGTTGGATAAAACGTTTTTGAAAGTTACTCAACGAACAATGTAAACTACCGCCCGAAACCGCAAAACGATAAATTTATAAGTATCTCGTACTCCTAAAACTTATCCACGTTGGTGATGCTCGATGGAGTTTTGCCCAAAATGTGGCACAGTGCTGGTACCGGCCAAGGTTGGACGCTCAAAACGTCTCACTTGTCCACGCTGTGGGTATAAGGGAAAGGTAAAAAAACATGCTTCCTACAAAATAAGCGAAAAAGGAGGAGAAGCCAGAGAAGTAGCAGTTATCGTGGAAAAGAAAAAGAAGAGGAAGAGACCACAAGAACCTGAATTTGAACTCGAACCGCCCGAGTACTACGAAGAATTTTACGAGGAATAGTTCAAACCTTTACGATGGCTTCGTCCAAAGCACTGCTGCATGAACACAGACGCCGTCTTGGGATTCTTGATACTGTCTCCAAGAGGAGCTTTTGAATCCGTGAGGTATTTTTACCAAGCATTTCAGCCACCTCTGTATAGGTGAGCTTCGCCTTAGAGATACCAGCAGCATAATTTGTTACGATCCCTAAACCAGCATAACACATCCCCAACTCCCGCGCGAGAACACATTCGGGCACACCGGTCATCCCCACTAGATCCGCCCCGAGTTTCCGAAACG
Organism: Hadesarchaea archaeon; assembly: GCA_003661465.1. Lineage (GTDB taxonomy): Archaea > Hadarchaeota > Hadarchaeia > Hadarchaeales > Hadarchaeaceae > B75-G9. Next base: position 1,743 of record QMWE01000005.1, on the reverse strand, counting down.
CTTTTATCTCCGCCACTGTCTCAAACCGTGGGCCTTCAGTACACACATAGGTGGCATTGGGGTAAACTCCGATATTCAACTTTTTTGCAGATTTCACGAGGAGTTCACGTAGCTCTGGACAGTAAGGCTCGGTCATGTCGACATGAACGACCCCGGGTCCGCCACCCTCATAGAAGGTATTTGCTCGGGATTTCGTAAAATCGATGAACTGGGTCACGACAACAAAACTGCCCGGCCGCATTTTCGGATTGATCGAACCGCAGCTCATCGTGGCCAGTATCCTCTCGACCCCAAGTTTATGTAGAGCCCAGATATTTGCACGATAATTGACCAAATGAGGTGGAGCAGTGTGCCCAACCCCGTGTCTGGGCAGAAACACCACCTTCCTTCTCCGAACCTTTCCGACGAGAAGCTTCTGGGATCTACCATATGGTGTATCCACGTTGACGGTTTTGGTTCCATCAAACGTCGACATTGAATACAGGCCGGAGCCACCTATTATGGCAATTTCCGCCTTCAGAGGATCACCGCCCGAATCTCCTGTTCCTACTTTGATATGTCCTAATCGCTCTGAGAAAGTCTATCTTCGTAAACTCCGGCCAGTTGGCCTCACAGAAATATAACTCGCTGTAAGCCGACTGCCACAGGAGAAAACCGCTCAGCCGCTCCTCCCCGCTGGTCCGTATGATCAAGTCTGGGTCTGGCAAACCAGCAGTGTACAGGTGCCTGCCTATCACATCCTCGTCGACCTCACTTGGCTTTAACTCTCCACGCTCGATATGCTCGCATATTCGTCGAACGGCCTCTGCTAGCTCAGCCCTACCCCCATAACCAACAGCCAAGTTGAGAGTGTACCCATCATATCCCTGCGTCGCCTTTTGGGCTTCTTCAATCGCCTGCCTGACGTTCTCAGGTAACTGTTCGATGTTACCTATCACCCTGACCCGTATCTTGTACCTGTGAACGCGCTCATCCCTCACCACTTCTCGAAATTTCTGCGCGAAAAGATCCATCAACGCGTGTACCTCGTTTTCAGGACGGTTGAAGTTCTCCGTTGAAAAAGCATACACTGTAATGTGTTTGATCCCCAGTTCCTGGCACCAACCCACTACCTCCTCGAGTTTTTTAGCGCCAAAAAAATGCCCTTCGGTTCTCTCTATCCCTCTGCTTTCCGCAAATCTTCGATTACCGTCCAGAATTATCGCGATATGCCTGGGGATGTTCCCAGCTCTGATCACGTCTGCCAGCAATTGTTGCTCGTAATATTTTGCCGCTATCCTCTTGATGTGAGAAACTCCGGGCAACTTGTGTATCGGAAACGTCTCAATCGACATGTGATCTCAAACACACCTTTTCCCGTGGGCTTAAATCAATTGAGGAATTGAACACTCGCCGCCCAAAATGACCGTTGTACGCCAAAAATTCCAGTGAACTACCCCCAGCTCGTGCAGGGAGCTTCTGGGGTCGGACATTGAACAACGCTACCAAGTTCTCCGAACACTGCCCCAGTTCCGGGCTGGCTCACGACAGCCCCTACCTTGGACATATAGCCCAAGGCCCGTCTGCCTATGTTGAAGGCCCCATTTCTATCCGCGTTCTCTTTCAATCCGCATCGGGGGCACTCAAACAATCCATGATGTTTGCCGCTCCGCTCGCCCAAAGCTCCGCATCTCCAGCACCGCCGGGAGGTGTAGGCCTCGCTCACCTCGACCACCCGAATGCCGCGCCAGTTCGCCTTGTACT
>QMWE01000004.1 GCA_003661465.1 Hadesarchaea archaeon | reverse complement strand
CTGGAGCACCGCGCACTTGCATGCGTTTTATGGCCTTTGCCACATCCACAGCGCTTCTGCATCTGACGAATTCCAGTTTTTGAGGCAACTTCGTCTGATCGATGAGCACGACTTCTTTCCCTTGGAGTTCTATCGTGCGCAAGCTTTCACCTTTTTTTCCTGTGGGTAACGTGCCATAAAACATCGTGGATGAAGAGGACCATTCCCAGCACGAGACCTCCCCAAGCCAGCCATGGATTGTACTCTCCTATCACCCCGACCCTGAAAAATATTACAGCCAAACTCCATGCCATCAGAAAAAGGCCGATATACGCGTGATGCACGTGCAATCCACCACCTCTGAGTTTATACGGTCTGCCAGATAAAAACATTGATAGTGCATGATTTCCACAATGCTGGCTCAAGCACGAAAAGCAGCCGATCTGATAAAAAAGCACAGACGGGACTCTGTCGAAATAGTTTCCCACATGGATGCGGATGGCCTATGTGCCGCGGCGGTCATCTCAAAGGCCCTCGACAGACTTGATATCAAACACAATGTGAAATTTGTCCGCATGCTCTATCGCGAAGTCGTGGACGATTTGGACCCGCCTGGCCTCACCATCTTCACCGACCTAGGAAGCTCCCAATTGCAAAATCTCCGGCCCAAGTACCAAAACCATGACGTGATAATAGCCGATCATCACGAACCGACAAAATCTGAAGGGTGGCGGGGGCTGGTGCACCTTAACGCGCATCTCCACGGTTTAAACGGTGCCCACGAGATAAGCGGTGCCGGGATGGCGTACCTGGTCGCCAGGGAGATCGACCGAGCAAATTTGGACCTTTCCGCGCTTGGTATCGTCGGAGCCATAGGCGACGTTCAGGACGCGTGGGGAAAACTGAGAGGATACAACAGAGAGATACTCAGTGACGGGGTGAGCTCCGGCGTCCTAGGCCAGACGACCGATTTGCTCCTGTACGGAAGACACTCGCGACCTCTGTTCAAGGCCCTGGAGATGTTTACGGACCCATTTATACCCGGTGTCAGCAACTCGCCTCCAGGCTGTACGAGCATGCTGAGAGAACTCGACATACCGCTCAAGAGCGACAGGGGATGGCGCCGGCTCGTGGATCTCTCCGATTCCGAAAAGCGCAGGCTGGCCACGGAACTGATCGCCAGGGCCTACACGCACGTGCCGGAAGAACTTGTACAATATGTCCCGAAGCTCGTGATAGGTGAAGTCTACACCTTACCGAGAGAGGAAGAAAGGTCGCTGCTTCGAGACGCCGATGTCTTTGGAACCTGTCTGAACGCCACCGCACGACAGGCGCAACCTTTGATCGGATTTGAAGTGGCGAAAGGCGATCGCGGGACGTATTATCGAGCAACGCTCAACCTCCTCCGCCAGCACCGTCGCAGGATCGCTGAAGGGATGGAGTTCATAGAAGAGACCGGACTTCAGCGTGGAGCAAGAGGATACCTCCAGTACTTCGACGGAACCGGAGTGATAAAGGAGATATTCATTGGGACCATCGCCGGACTCACACTGGGGAATCAGAGATGTGACCCGTACAAACCTCTGGTGGGGGTGGTACGTGAGGATGGCATGGCGAAAGTGTCAGCGCGATGTTCGAAACTTCTGTTTTTGAAGGGCCTCGACATGGGGCACGCAATACGGGAAGCTGCGGAGAGGGTTGGAGGCGAAGGAGGAGGACACGCCGTGGCCTGCGGTGCGCAGATTCCCGAAGATAAAGTGTCAGAATTCTTGGAGAAATTCGAGGAACTGCTGATCAAACAGTCCTTCTGATTCAGCTCCTTTTTCCCTTTCTTCGCTCTTGCAGCTCGAACAGCTCCTCAATCTCCCTGACGGTTGTTATCTCCTCGGGACGTCGATCTTCACGCACGCGCAGATAGCGGGGAAAGCGCAAGCCCATCCCTGAAGTGTGCTTCTCCTCGGGACTGACCTGGATCTCCTCGTATGCTATCTCAAACACCACCCGGGGCTCGAAATAAGCATCGGCCTCAATTTCCATATCAACGTCCTCGTGCGGTCGTTTAATCTGAATTTTCTTGAACATCTTCGTCAGATCTTTCAGGTCATCGTCCGTGAAACCGCTTCCACACCTCGTAACAGTTTGATAGCGCCCGGTTTCCTCATCGCGCGCCGCCAGCACATATGATCCAAAAACTCCCGCCCTCTTTCCCTTTCCGTAATGAGCGCCGACCACTACCAAGTCCAGCGTCTCCACGGCGGGCTTGAGCTTAAGCCAGAGAAACTCCCTCCTTCCAGCGCGATAGCTGGACTTTAGATCTTTTGCCAGCAATCCCTCGTGACCTATCCTCACCGCTTTATCCAAGAACTTCTGTATATCCTCCTTTTTGTCGAGCACCCTCTGTTCGACCACGCCGACCTTCCCCTCCACCACATCCACGATCTTCTCCAACATCTTCCTGCGTCGGACGTACGGCTCGGCAAGCATAGGTCTGTCCTCGACCAACAGCACATCAAATAGCTGTATCTGAACCGGTATCTGCTCGGCCGTCTCCTTTATCCCGTACTTCCGCCGGCGCCTCAATACCTCCTGAAAAGGCATTGGCCTTCCGGCGCGCTTGTCGATCGCCACTAGTTCCCCGTCCACGATCGCCCGCTTGGGCTTCACCGCTTTTCGCAACGGTTCTATTAAATCTGGAAACATGCTACTGTAGTCCTCCATCCGTCGGGTGAAGAGCTGGATCCTATCACCTTCCTTGTGTACCTGAATTCTGATTCCATCCAACTTGATCTCAAATGCCGCTTTTCCACCCATTCGCTCCAGTATTTCATCTATGTCCTCTGCCCGCTGCGCCAGCATCGGATTCACCGGATGTCCCACGCACACGCTGAGTTTACCGAGCCCTCTTCTCCCACCCATCGCGGCTGCCTTGGCGACCATGGAGTAGTCCGTCGTCAGCATGTAAGCGTGCTCGACCTCCTGTGGATCCAGATCGAAAGCCGTGGCGATCGCGTCCCTCAATCTACCCTCTGCAACACCGATCCTGAGATCACCGAGAACTGTCCTGACCACGAACTTTGCCTCGACGGGACTCGCGCTGGTAAGAAGTTCCGAGATATGATCCGTTTTTCGGTCGACGGACCCCTCACCGGTTATCTCTGGAAGCTGCCTGATCCGCTCAAACACCTTCCCGACGGTCAACTTCTCCGTAAAAAGCGTGACCTGCCTTTTTTTGCCAATCAGCCTCGCAGCAACCTCACCGAGATCTCCGACCTCTCTCATCAGTTTATCGACATCGCTCGTGGAGTAACCAGAAGCCTTTGCGATCGCTTTTTTAAGTTGCTGTAGTCCCACACCTGTCTCCTTGGAGACGTACGCTGGCCAGGGTCTGCCGAGCAAAAGCAGGACCACATGCTCTATCTCCTCCTCAGGGGTCCGCTTCAGCAGCTCGGCTATTATGGAATTCTTTTCGAGATATGAGGAAGTCCTCTCAAGCTTCTCAAAGGCCTCGGCCAGAGTTCTGTAGAGCATCTTGACCGAAGACTACTCATCACCGGAGACTAAAACCGTTCACCCTCAAACGCCCCGTGCAGGCACTCGAATATTTTGCTGGTTGGACTTATCTTCACGACCATCCTGCCGCGATCGAATATCCTGACGAACCCATCTTCTCCTGAGACCGTGACTCCCTTCGCACCAGTTGCCGCGGTCATCGCCGCAACCGCCATGTGACGGGTCCCCAGTCCGCTGGGCACCTCAACCCTTCTGTTGGCATCCAAGTATCGATGAGCCGCCACGATGGTTCCATCCGAGTCTATCACAAACGCGCCATCGAAATTTGCATATTTTTTCAAGAGATCCCATTTTTCCCTGTCAGATATCTTTGCCCTGTAATTCTCAAATGGGTTGATCATCAGCTGATGGGAGAGCCTCAGAATCTCCTTGCTGTTGCCGACCACAAACGCCGCTCCGGAGAAACGCTCGTTTTGCACGCCACATTTTCCCAGCTCCAACGCTAGGTCAACGGTGTCCGCCAAAACTTGATTGGATTCCAACACGCTGATGACCTGCTCGTCCCCCGTCACATCCAAGACCGTGAGGGAATCGGTCACATCGGCAAACCCATCTCCGGTAAGGCACACCACGCGCTCTCCAGGATTGAGGAATCCCTTCTGCAGTCCACACGCCACGGCGTAGTATGCCTGCTTTCTTCTGTCCCTCGGTCGTGCAGTGAGTTTAATGGCTTTGACGTGAACACTACGGGTAAACCTAGAATATGTCTCCACGTTGTTGGTCGCGAGGATAACCTTTATCCGCTTTCCGTGTCTGCTGAATATCCTTTCATCAAAAAGAGGACTACAGTTCTTTCCTGTTTCAGTAACCGCCAGCACTGTATCCGCGCCTATGTCAAAAGCAAGACCTACAGCAGCTCTGGCCAACCCGCGGGGGATCTCCACCAACCATCCTCTCCGTCCCCCACCAACCTCGGCCAGCAATTTATTTTTTCTTTTTCAACAGTTATAACCCTTTCTCCGGGGGAAATTTTCGTGCTTCAATGCGATTTTGTGTCCAGCACGAATTTTTTTACGTGTCACGGTTCCGGCCGGAAGTTCAAGGAGATATCGGGATGCCGACTTGGGCCTGTAAAAACGCCATGGTCTGAGCCCGGCACGAACCTCCACGACGCTAAACTTGTGATCTAGGTAGACTAAGTCTATCGGAAAACGTACGAAAAACGTGTGCACGCTATGACGTCCAGACCTCCCAAATTTGAAAAGTATGGCCTTCCCGCGCGGGAAACTCCGTCTGAACATCAGCCCCCTGAATTTCTTCCAGAACGTGTCAGCCAGCTCCACCTCGCTCGCAAGCATAATGCCGGTTGTCTCGTCGACCAGCCACAACCGACCACAAACACACTTTCTGCGAAGATGTTTTAACTCTGCCGTGACATCTAAATTCGATTGCATGCTCACCGAAAGGGAGGTATATCAAACAGCCATCGAGATGCTGCACCGCGCTGAGACCACCCTGCCAAAAGACGTGACACGTGCTTTGCGTAGGGCCCTGAGAACTGAACAAAATCCCATTTCCAAGCTACAGCTCGAACTTATGTTAAAAAATTTGGAGATAGCGAGAAAGTTGGATGCGCCGATCTGCCAAGACACAGGTACCTTCACCTTTTTTGTTCGAATTGGGAGAAAACTCATATTAAACTTCGACCTGAGGGAAGTCATTACAAGGGCAGTTGCTGAGGCGACGAAGAAGATACCGCTCAGGGTCAACGTGGTGGACCCGATCACACGTAAGCCGATGAGTTCGAATACTGGAAAAGAGCAGCCAACTATCCATATTGAATTGACGGACGGAAATGAATTTCAGATGGATCTTCTAGTACGGGGCTCCGGAGCGGAAAATTGTGGTAGATTGTTCATGCTCGGACCCACCGAAGGTCTGAATGGGATCAAGCAAGCAGTGATCGCAACACTGAACGAAGCCGGTGGCAAACCATGCCCTCCCACGATAGTGGGCGTGGGGATCGGGGGATCCATGGAGACGGCATGTCTGGAGGCAAAACGTGCCCTCCTCAGACCGCTTGACAAGAAAAATCCAGATCCAATTCTCGCCAAATTAGAACGAGAGATAGAGGTAGCAGCCAATCGTCTGAACATCGGAGCGGCAGGACTCGGAGGCAAAAACACCGTCCTCGGCGTAAAGATAGAGAAGGCCGCGTCCCACACCGCGAGCTTGGCTGTGGCTATCGCCATGCAATGCTGGGTCGCCAGGAGAGCCAGTGCGAAACTTGTAAACGGCAAACTCAGGTTGGTGAGGTCTTGAAGCTGATCCGCCTGACTCCGCCGTTAAACGAGAAAGATGTAAGAAAGCTATGTGCTGGAGATCTCGTCAGCATTACAGGAACGATCGTCACCGCGAGGGACAAGGCCTACGCTAAAATAGTGTCCGGGGCGAAGCTGCCCATAAAACTGGAAGGAGGGATAGTGTACCACTGTGGTCCTCTCCTCAAGCGCCGCCCCTCCAAATTTAAGATAGTTTCGGCTGGACCCACCACCAGCGCACGCATGGACGGAGTACAGGTAAAATTCTTGGAGACCACGGGAGTTCGTGCCGTAGTCGGCAAAGGCGGAATCGGAGAGGACGTCGCCAAACATTTTCCGAGGTTGGGTTGTGTATATCTAGCTTTTCCGGGAGGTGCGGGAGCCCTCGCAGCCAGACGCATCGAAAAAATCGAAGGAGCATACTGGAGAGAGCTAGGCGACGCCGAAGCGATGTGGATTTTCAGGGTAAAGGACTTTGGACCATTGGTGGTTGCCGTGGACACAAAAGGAAACAGTTTATACCGGCATAAAAATGGAACTCAAAAAATAAAAGAAAAGAGATAAGGGGAACCTTTGGCGTTTTCCCCTTACCGTTTTCGGAATATCGCGATCGCAGCCAGGATCAACGCGACTATCACTATGATAATCGCGTAGGTCGCCCATGGTGTCACAGTGCGCGTTACGTTGACAGAGTCCGTTCCCGAGGTGTTCAACCCATCGCTCACGGAAACGAGGATGGTGTTCACACCCTCGGACAGGGCCACGCTGTAGCTGAACGTTGGACCTGACAGCGGAACGGTTACGGAATTCGTTCCGACCTGTACGGTCATCGTCAGGTCGTTCCAGCTTTCCCAGTCGTCCTTCGTCACTGTCCCGGTAATGGTAACGCTAGCCGCATCTGTGGTGAGACCCTCTGCGGGTGAGGTTATCGTCACCGTCGGAGCGCTCGAGTCGGACAGTACGTATCCGAACACCGTCGCCGCGCTCTCGTTCCCTGCGGTGTCGACCACTTTCACCCTTATCCCAGTCACGACTCCCTCGGTAACCGTAACCGTGGTGTTCCAGTTGCCGGAAGAGTCGATCGTGGTCTGGGCTTCGGTCTGTTCCGTCCACGTTACACCGTTGTCCGTGCTGATCTCTACCTTTATCGTGGCTCCAGCTTCACCCGTACCGGAGAGCAGTATCTCCGTCGTTGTTATCCTCGACTTGCTCGCTGCGGTGCCGCCGGCCGTCACGCTACCGGTCACGTTTGCCGGTGCGCTCGGCTCGGTGACGTCCACCACAAAGCTCATCACGTGGTTCTCATTCTCGTGGAGGTTGTCGCTTACCTGAACTATGACGTACCATGTGCCCTCGGCCAAACCTTTGTTGTCGTTGTCGATGAGATTCTCGAAGTAGAAGGTGCTTACACCGTTCTCCCATTCGGCATTGTTGTCCAAGTTGTCGAAAATGACTCCGTTCACTATATTGTCATCGTTGTCCAAGTGAACTGCAAGATTGTCCCTGGGTATACCCAAACCAGTACATGCCTCAAAGCCGGGATCATATATCCTCAGCTTTATCAGTGGTTTGTTGTCTCCAACTTTTACTTCGTTCTCGGTCCATGAGACACCGCCCACGGAGACGAACTCCACCACGGGCTTGGTGTTGTCGACGTAAACGTTGTCGATGATGTTTTCTATCGCGTTACCCACACGATCCTTGACGACCACTTTGATTACGTTGACTCCCTCCTGCAGGGTGACATTTGCTGAGTAATTGTCATCCGGCAGGCGGTAGATGTTGTCCACTGCCACATCGTTGACATAGACGGTAACCATAGCCCAGAGAGCGTTGTCCGGGTTGGCACCAGGTTCCCATCCTTCTTCACCAACGTTGTCATTGTCCTCAGCGCGTCCCTTGATCACCCAACCTGACCGCTGGGTGGTGACGTAGTAAGTGTTGTCCGTCTGGAGTTTCTGCATCACCAAGAGGTTTCCGAACTGTGACAGACCGTTATCGCCCACGAAGACGGGATCCACCAGATCCACGAAGAAGTAGAGATCTGCTGAATTCTCGTTTTCCACTCCTACGCTCGTGGTCGAGGACGGACCGGCTATGTGGACATGAACGTTCTCAGCGTTATCATTCCAGTCGCTCACGTCGAACTCATAGGTGAATGTCATATTGTCGGTCGTGGTGAGATCGCTGAACGAGATCTCAAAGTTCTCGCCCTGGCTCTTCCAGTTCTCGAATTTGATGGTTCCCAAGTTCGAAAGTGGTTTTGAGGCCACTATCTCGAGGATCGCTTTGTTATCGTTCAACCGCTTGCCGACCACATTGTCAACGGGGTTGCCCAAGTAATCAACGACACCGGGCTGGTACACCCGCATGTCGATGCTAGCGGGCTCTCCGTCGACCGTCACCGTGAAGTCCTGAGTGGCAACCACATCATTGTCGTTGTCTAAGAGCCAGACTCTGATAGTGTGCTCCTCTATCGAGCTGATATCGGGTGCTCTCCAGTAGAATTGGAATGTCTTTGAATCTCCTGGTTTGATGGCGTTGTCATGACTCTCTCCTGGCTCCTCACCCAAAGACACGAGAAGCAAACCACCCTCATCAGTCCTTGAACCCCAACCGCTCACCGGTGAGAGGTTGGAACTTGCGGTGGTGAACTTGTCGGCTATCTGGGTGAACAACGGAGCCGCGTTGTCAAGGGCGCCAGCTGCGGCGGTAAGGCCGATGTTATCGTTGTCGCTCAGACTGTTCCCAGCCAGCTGAATCCAGTACCTCACCGTGTTCGTGGCCGTTTCACCATCGTATCCCAAGATGTTGGAACCGAAGACCGTTCCCAGCCAGTAAATGAGACCCTCTGTCGAGTTCTCAAGGGCCTCACCAGCTGCGACGATGTTTTCATATTCGAGCTGGTTCTCCAAGTGCAATCCAGCGTACCTGATGTTCTCATCGAAAATTGAGCTCCAGAGGTACTCAAACGCTTGATCATTGTGCCTTCTCCCAGTGCGGGACAGGATAGCCCTAGCGTTATCCATCTTGTTTTCCACTTCGTGGAGTTTCACTCCAGCTTCTGCCAAGTTGTCCTGCACCTGCTGGAGGTTCTCGGCAGCGTTGAGCAGCTGAACCGCCACATTTTCCAGCTCCGCGCCAGCGTTTTCATCTATGGTCCTCATGAGCTGCCCGGCATTCAAGAAGTACGCCGCTATGTTCTCCAGTCCGTTCAGGTTGTCGTACGTGTGAGTGATCACCGTCTCCTCAAAAGCGTTGTCCACGTAATTATCGAAGTTGTAGGCCGCAAGCTCTAGATTGTCTCCTGCATGTGCTACCGCGGCGGTGGCCTCAGATGAGTCGGACATGACCCATCCTGCCCTCCAAATCCAGTAAGCAGCGGTTCTCAGGTTCTCCGCCACGTTGAGGAAGCTCACCGGATCGGCCTTTAGAGCCTCACCAGCGTTCGTGAGATAATCATCTGCGTTCTGGAGGTTTTCACCAGCCCTGGCAACGTTGTCGTTGTCGATATGAAGGAGCCTCATGGCGTAGCCCGCCGTATCCAGATGTCCAGCCGCGGCCTTCAGCGCGTCTCCTGCCGCAGTCAGCTTAACCCGTGCTTCCTCAATGTTGTCGGAAACCTGTCCAAGCTCATTTCCGATGAATGTCAAATTGTCGGCTATGTTTTCCCATCTTTCAGCCACGTTTTCACCGAATTTTCCTCCACTGAACGTGCCAGAAGTGCCGCTGGAGACATCCTTTATCAGGATGTTCTCTATGTTCTCGTTGCTGTCCGATGGATTTGTCACAGTAAGGGTAAACAGCACGTAACCGTTGTCCTGAACCGATGTAGGTTCAAGAGTAACGGTCGGTGCCGCTGCAGTAGCTACAGGCGTAGTACTCGGTGATAGTACTCCAACGACTGAGATCACCATGGCTGCAATCACTACTAATGCACTATCTCTGTACACTTTTTCATCTCCTTTTTTTATACGAACTAAACTCAATGAAGGGGGTATTTAAGACTTTCTGGCTTTATAAAGACCCTAACTTTCAAAAAAAGCCTTTAAATACCCCGAATTACTACGTTAAATGTTAACATCGACTTCGACGATTGACGTTAACAAAGCTAGCTCCCGTGTTTCACATCCATGGGCTCCAGCTTCGTAATGACCTTCCTACTCACGGCCTCAAACTTGGGAATCGAATTCAACAAGGAGAGGCAAGGTCGCGTTTCCATCCCAATTTTAGCTGTGTCACGGAACCAATGAACTTTTCGATACTGAACCTCTGCCTATACAGAGAAAGCTTTAGGTGAACGAAGGGAACTTCAGAACATTCCGGAGGGGTTCGACAAGGATTACGTGGCATCTCTGCGGATCCTTCGGGTAGGACTGGGACGGCCCGGACCAACGCCTGGGGAAACGGAACTCCTGCTCGGCGTGTCGGCGCACCCCGCGAAAGCTGTGGGTGGTTCACGGTTTTCTAGCTCGAAGATTGTCCAAATTGCACGAAATGTAAGACGGACATCCACAAACTCCTGACAAGCTTAATATGTTTTTAATCCCAGCTTAACTTCGAGCGGGGGTTGCCAAGCCAGGTCAAAGGTTTTACGACCGACAAAAGGCGCCAGCTTGAGGGGCTGGTCCCGAAGGGGTTCGGGGGTTCAAATCCCCTCCCCCGCACCACTACAAGAATCTGGACCATTCAGTGCCCGGGAAAAATCAGGCCTTTTCCAGGTATTTTTCCGCTAATCTGTGCATGAGTTCTCTTGTTCTCTCCTTTTCCATGAGGTGGGAAAGCACGAGAGCTATGCTGGTGAAAAAGATCAGTACCCCCCCAATGGCTCCAAGAATATTTCCAAGTTTTAGGATCAGAGTTGGAGCCGGGATAGCGTTAAGGGTGAGGGCTACTATTAATGCATCATAAAATGACCCGAGCAAAAAAGCGGACGTGAGGATGAGGAAAATTCCGATTCCCACTATCTTCCAGAGGATTGGGTTATCACGGAAAAGTTCGACTAATGAACACAATGCTCCGGGCTTCGCCCTGAGTATCCCTCTGCGTTCGTATCTGCCTTTTACCAAACCCTTCCTCCTCGACTTTGTGAAGATCTTTTCCATTTTTCCGTCCCTGGTTTCCCGATCGGAATATACCAGACCGGGAACCCTGCGCAGGTCCTCGTATGTCTCCTCCCCAACAAGCATCGACGCGCACCGCTTGGACTCCTTCTCTGTGAGTTTTGTCGCTTCCATCGTTCGACGGACCAGATCTTCAAAAAATTTCCTAAATTTTTCCTCTCCCAGTATACGTTCCACTATTGAATAAAGATCCTCACCAGCCTTGCCCTGATCCCTAGTATATTCAGCCACTGCCTTTGATATGTCTCGTCTGACCGTCCGATAACCAGCTGCCTTCAGAACTTCCTTTCCCTTTTGATCAACCGGCATTCAATAGCTCACTATGTCTTCATCTATATGAAACTGAGGGTGAGAAGAAGTGGTTTCATGAGATATCACGAGGATGATTTGTAGATGATGGGACTCTCTGTCATGCCTCCTCGGATCTCGTGAAGTCCCTCGCTAGCAAGCTGTGCGGCTAGTTCCGCCGTAGGGGCACCGCCCACACCGGCCTTGAGCCCAAATCCAAGTTCACGCTTCACCTCTGAAAACACGTCGGATAACTCGTGCAGGTCCATTCCGTTTGAGAGCGTTATGAAATTGTCTCCCCCCGCGTAGAACACCAAAGCCTTTCTCCGAACCAAAGCAGACATGAGAGCGAGATAGGTTTTCTGAAGGAGAACGTGTGTTTCGTAGATGGGCTCGCTATCCGTGATGAGTGCCGAATGGTTCACATCTATATGGGCGATCTGAACCCAATCCTCATCTGGGCCATCCACACCCCTCCCCACCAGCACACCTTTCCTTTCAGCAGATCTGCTTCCTCCCGCACGCTGGAGGGCCAAGGTCGCGTTGACCTGAGCTTCATAGGGCACGGACGCCGCTCCGATACCCATGCTCACCGTCACCGGAAACTTTCCGTTGACTGCCTGCTGGATCTCCCGGTGCTCCTCCATAGATATACCATTAGTAACAGCCACCATGTTATCCAACCGTGTCAAAAAAATGAGTCCCTTACGTTCGCTGAACCGTCTCTCGAGTTCGGCGAAAAGCTCCGCCTGAAGGGTCTGAAGCTCCGCCTCCCTGCGGGGACAGGGAGTGACCGTCCACGGCCCATAGTTGTCTATCTGCACCAGCGTGAGCTGTATTTTCTTCATAGCCATCCTCTGGATTTTATTGCGGAAGAAGCGTAAAAAGTTTGGTAATATGCGCGTCTATTGCGAAACGTATGGCTGTACCGCCAACCGGGGCGATTCAGAGATCATCCTCGGAGAGCTCGCGGCCGCCGGGCACCAGGTGACCAAAAACCTGAACGAGGCGGACCTCGTGGTGGTCAACACGTGCGCGGTGAAGGGGAAAACCCACCAAAGGATGCTTCGCCGTCTTAGGGAGCTAAGGGAAATGAATGGAAAACGTGTAATCGTGGCTGGATGTTTACCACTGATAGACCTCCCATCCGTGGAACGAATCGGAGAGTTCGCAGGTATCATCTCCTGCAGGTCCATTCCAACGCTTTCAAAAGTGGTGGAGATGGTGTCGATGGGTGCGCAAAACGTCCGAATGCTCGAGCCGGTGAGATGCGAAAAACCGGAAATGCCCAAACTTCGCGAAAGCGAGGTGAGTGCAGTGGTACAGATATGCGAGGGCTGTGTCTCAAACTGTAGTTATTGCTCCGTAAGATTCGCCCGAGGGAGATTGCACAGCTTCAGACGTGAGGCTATACTGAAGGAAGTTACCAAGGCCATCTCGTCAGGATGCCGAGAAATACTCCTGACGGCTCAAGATGCCGGAGCGTACGGGCTGGACACGGGGACGAGCCTCCCCGAACTTTTGCGTTCGATATGCGAGCTGGACGGAAATTTTAAAGTTAGGGTGGGCATGATGAATCCAAAAAACGTCCTGGGGATATTACCGGATCTGCTCCAAGCTTACGGGGATGAAAAAATTTACAAGTTTCTCCATCTCCCGGTCCAAAGTGGTGACGACGACATCTTGAGAAGCATGCGAAGAGGATACGAGGTGAGCGACTTTATTCAGATTGTCGAGGAGTTCCGTGAGAGTTTTCCCGACCTCTATCTGGCTACGGATATCATCGTCGGTTTTCCTGGCGAAGGTGAAAAGGAATTCACGCACACGTTAGAGGTGATCGAAAAAGTAAAACCGGACAAGGTGAACCTCTCAAGATTCTCTCCGATGCCAGGCACCGATGCCGCGCGGATTCCGGGGCCGGGGGGGAACGAGGTCGCGGAACGTTCGAGACGACTGGCCGCCCGTTGCCTCGAGATCGGTCATGAGCGAAACAAGCGCTATCTGGGAAAAGTGCTTGAGGGGCTGATCACCGGACCAGGCAAAAAAGGCGGACTAGTTGCCAGGCTCGGGAATTACAGACCGACGATCGTCGACGGGGGGACCCCGGGTGAACACATAAAATTAAAAATAGTCGATGCCCGTCCCACATACCTCATCGGGAGAAAAACGTGAGGCGAAATGATTTTTAAGGCGAGAGGCTAAAAGCGGTTTGCCTCTCGCCTAACACCCCTTTGGAGGCTGGACCGAGGAGGTGGGGTGATCTCGAATTTTTCCGCGCGAACCTTTCTCCGGCGGGCGTGGATTTCTTCTTCCACAACTTCCAAGCTCCCGATGGACCTGACCTTTTCCCTGACAGCCTCACGGATGAACTCCTGACGTGAAGTGTAACCCTCATCTCGAACTATCTCATCCATGCGCTCCAGGAGCCTGGAGGGCAACTTGACGAGAACTTGAATGGTTTTCAGTTTCATCCCCAAATTTACATCTCATCAAGGTATTTAAAGATATCTTTAGATATCCAAGAAGCGCGGGATATGTTTTTGAGGAGTTTATAGCTGGGATACGCAGAATAAATTTTAGGTATTTCCATGAAGATGCCGTGCGCACTCACCATCGCTGGATCTGACTCCGGCGGCGGTGCTGGTATACAGGCGGACCTAAAGAGTTTCTCGGCGCTTGGAGTACATGGACTCTGCGTGGTCACAGCGGTGACGGCGCAGAATACCAAGGGAATTGAGGGAATTATGGAAGTTCCTCCTGAGTTCGTGAGCAAGCAGCTCAACGCGGTGGTCGACGATTTCGAGGTAGAGTGGGCGAAGACCGGAATGCTCAGTAACTTGAAGATAATTTTGGCCGTGAAAAAAGGGGTGAAGAGACACGGGCTTCGTTTGGTCGTGGATCCCTTGATGACCACGGCCACCGGGACACCTCTCCTCCGGGGAGATGCCATAGAAGCGTTGAAGGACCTGATGGGACTGGCTGAGCTCGTCACTCCCAACGTTCACGAGGCCGAAAAACTCTCTGACATGAAAATCAGGTCGATGGACGATATGCGGAGAGCGGCGCGAGCAATTTCTAGACTGGGCCCACGTGCGGTCCTCATAAAGGGAGGACACCTCGAGGGAAAAACCGCCACGGATGTACTTTATACTGAAGGGAGGTTCAAGGAGTTCAAAACCCAAAGAATCGCGGGCGTTCCCGTACACGGCGCGGGATGCTCTTTCTCCGCTGCGATA
This sequence comes from Hadesarchaea archaeon, assembly GCA_003661465.1. Lineage (GTDB taxonomy): Archaea > Hadarchaeota > Hadarchaeia > Hadarchaeales > Hadarchaeaceae > B75-G9. Next base: position 5,282 of record QMWE01000004.1, on the reverse strand, counting down.
ACTGCTGAGCTTGCAAAAAAGGCCACTCTTCAAGAAGGAATCGCTACCGCGAAAAAATTCATCACGGAATCGATCAAGAATAAAATAGAAGTAGGAAAGGGTCTCAGGCCCGTAAATCAAATGGCAACGCTTCTCCTAAACGCGGAAAAAGCCCGGTGTTTTGAGGAGGTATGGCAGGCCGCAAAAATGGTCACGGAAAGGACAGAGTTCGTCAAACTGTTGCCCGAGGTTGGGACGAACATCGTGATGGCACTTCCTGGGGCCAGATCGAGCTCGGAAGTGGTGGGGCTATCCGGAAGGATCGTAAAATCTGGAGGGAGAGCATTCCTCACGGGTTTTCCGGAACTGGGTGGATCCAAACACGTTGCAAACGTTGTGTTGACGGCGATGTCCCACGATCCAAAAATAAGAGCATGTATGAACGTTAAATTTTCTCCCCACATCTTGAACGCATGTAGAAAGCTGGGATTAACTATAAGCAGATTCGACCGAGGAGAGGAACCAAAAGGCGTCAAAACCATGAGATGGGGGACCGAGCAATCCATTCGAAAAATAGGCAAAGTCCCCCAGATAATATTTGACAGAGGCGCACCAGGAAAAGAACCTATGATCAGGATCCTCGGGACCGCCCCGACTGAAGTGATCAAAACAGCCCTGTGTTTGGCGGAGAAACTCAAATAATCTGGGAAAAAGTTTTTAGCCGTGCCGACAGAGGCAAGCGGAGTAGGGAGAGGAACATGGGAAGGGTACGATCTCTATACATAAAACGTGCGGCGCGTGAACTGCTCGAGCGCTATCCAGACAAATTCTCCCCTTCCTTTGAAGAGAATCGAAAATTTTTGGATGAGAAATTGAAAAACGTGGGAAAGCCACTTCGCAATAGAATCGCAGGTTATATAAGCACTCTTTTGAAACAAGAAAAAGAGGAGTAACGATGCCCCCGGTAGTCGACACAAACAAGTGTAAAGGAGCTGGCGCGTGCGCCGAGGTTTGTCCGGCAAACGTGTTTGACCTTGTCGACGGGAAGGCGGTTGTGGCACGTCCTCAAGACTGCGCCGAATGTCGGGCCTGCGAGGCAGCATGCCCGAACGGTGCGATAAGCTTTCCCTAGAGATTTTTCGCGTCCCGGCGATTAACTGGGCCTCATCATCACTCTGAGCTAGAAAGCGATTTTCATCCCCTCGGCTTTCGCAGGGGAACTTTCCGCTGCAGAAATTAATAAAAAATAAAGCCGTGCACGGTCGCGATCCGTCACCAGTTGAGTTGGAACTTTTCAGCCGATATGTACCGCTGGGCTGAACACCTCGCCGAAGCTCGGTGCTTACACCCGCGGCCATGCAACGGGATCTTCTAGTCCCAGGCTGTAGGCCACCCAGCAATCCTCGTCACCGAGGACTGCCGTGACGGAGTCACCGATGGCCAAGGGCGCCTATTTTCGGGAGTCGCTTCGGCCTTAGATGCTTTCAGGCCTTATCGACTGGCGCGTAGCTACCCGGCTCTGCCCTGTCGGACAACCGGTAAACCAGAGGCGCCGGCATCCTGTTCCTCTCGTACTGGGGACACCTTTCCCTCAGGCGCCCGACATCCCCGAAAGATAGCATCCGACCTGTCTCACGACGGTCTAAACCCATCTCACGTTCCCCATTAATGGGCGAACAACCCTACCCTTGGCCGCTGCTGCACGGCCAGGATGGGAAGAAACGACATCGAGGTAGCAAACCGCGGGGTCGATAGGGGCTCTCGCCCGCGACAACTCTGTTATCCCCGGGGTACCTTTTCTGTCATCCCGAGCCCTCACCAAGAGGGACATCGAGGTTCGCTAGGCCCGGCTTTCGCCTCTGCGAGCCTTGGTAGTGAGCTCACAGTCAGGCCGGCTTTTGGCCTTGCCCTCCACGGCGGATTTCCGACCCGCCTGAGCCGACCTTTGGGCCCTCTCGATATCTTTTCGAGAGGCTGCCGCCCCAGCGAAACTGCCCACCTGCCGCTGTCTCCCTCTCGGGGTTAGAAACGTAGTCGCAGGAGGGCGGTGTTACATTGGCGCCTCCACCGAGCCCGAAGACTCGGCTTCGAAGGCTCCCGCCTACGCTCTGCACCCACAACCGCGTCCCAACGACAGGCTGCAGTAAAGGTCCACGGGGTCTTCGTTTCCCTTCGGGGATCCCCTGCATGTTCGCAGGCCAGTGGGTTCACCGGGTTCCAGGCTGGGACAGTGGGGCTATCGTTGATTCCTTCATGCAAGCCGCCAATTAAGCGGCAAGGTATTACGCTACCTTAAGCAACACGTTTCCGTGCTGGACTATATCATCATCCGCTATGGATTACTCATCCAGCTTGCGGATGCTTGGCTTGTAGTCTCTGAGGAGTCGGCTCCCTCCACAACATCTCTGAATATCCTTTCCATTTTGTATCTCCTCTGCTTCCCCAATGAATTCATTTCAAACGCAAGCCTCGCCAAGTTTTTAAACCCTTCCCTAGTCCAATGCTCTTTTTGTTCAAGACCCACCACGATCTTCTTGAATTTCTCGAAATCCCTAGCTTTTGCAAGCAACGGATATCTCTCGAAAAATCTGACAACCTTCTCCAGAAGTTGTCTCCTGTTGTCGACCACGTAAATGAGACAATCCCTCTGGCCATGTTTTTCCGCTATTCGTCCGCATCCAAGCACGTCCCTTATCATCTCCAGTACTGCACGATTTTTTTTATGTTGTGTGACATGAAAAACCGGATCTATGGTCCATCCGAATCTCGCTGTAGGGACTTTCTTCAGCGACACTGAAAAACATCCCTCCGCGTCGACGAAACCTTGGATATAGTGCCTCCGATATTTTTCCTTGGCGAATTTTATTTTTCTCCCCTTCTTTCCCTGAACCACGTTGCTATTTAAATGGAGCCGTTCCCTGCTGATCGCTTCACCACCCCTAGGATTTTTCCTTGCTCAGGACCTAGGGGTTCTCGCTTCCCAGCATACAGCCAAGTTTTGCAACCCCCTTGCTCGAGGGTTATAGTTACCCCCGCCGTTTAGCGGCGCTTCTGCCCGTTGGAACGAGCATTCACGTACCGCCACTGGGCAGAATTCACTCACTGTACAAGGGCTTTCGCCTTCGCAGTGAGCTACGTTTTTATTAAACAGTCGTAGCCCCCTGGTCACTGCGACCTGCCCTTTGCGGGGCAGGCACCCCTTCTACCGAAGCTACAGGGCCAACTTGCCGAATTCCCTAGCCTGGTGTCTCCCGATACGCCTTAGGCTTCTCACCTAGGGGCACCTGTGTCGGATCTAGGTACGGTCACCCAGGGTCCCATTTCCCGGCTCCCTTTTCACGGGCTCCAAGGATCAGCCGAACCCACCTTACGGCAGGCTATTCCCGCATTCACCCGGTTCTCTCCATTACGGAACTCCCCGGGTTTCGGCGGTTAAATGAGGCGACGACCTCACTCGGCCTACCTCGAAGCGTCGGAAGCCAGGCTTGCGTTGCCGCAGGTACCTGGGTGGTTCCGGAATATTAACCGGATTCCCTTTCGATGGCTTCTGGTTGAGGGCCACCTTAGGACCGACTAACCCTCGACTGACGATCATTGTCGAGGAACCCGAGCCCCTTCGGCGGCTGGGATTCTCACCCAGCTATGCTGTTACTACCGCCAGGATCCTCATTCCAGCGCGGTCCACTCGACCTCACGGCCGAGCTTCCGTCCACGCCGGACGCCTCTCTACCGGATCAGCCTACTCGACTTCGGCTGCCCTGAGGTCTCGGCAGCCGGCTTAGCCCCGTGTATCTTCGGGGCCCCCGTCCTCGACGGGTCCGCTTTTACGCGTTGTTTAAAGGATGGCTGCTTCTGAGCCTACCTTCCCGCTGTCTGAGGACGAGAACGCCCTTTAGGGTTAACACTTAGCCGGCATTTTGGGGCCTTAACCCCAGTCTGGGTTGTTCCCCTCTCGGAGATGCAGCTTACCCGCACCATCCCGTCTCCAGCGGTCTACGGCGCCAATGGCTTTGGAGTTCGACAGACGAACCGAGGGTCTCCCCCCGCATTCATCAATCGGTGCTCTACACCACTGGCAGCCTCGCGCTGGGCCTGACTGCGGCCAGCTTCGAGAGGAACCAGCTGTCACCGGGCTTGATTGGTCTTTCGCCACTAGCCCAGGGTCATCCGACCGAATTGCACATCAAGACCGGTTCGGCCCTCCACCCCTCATAGAGGGGCTTCAGCCTACCCCGGACTAGATCGCCCGGTTTCGGGTCTTCGCGCCGTGACTCCGGGCGCTATTCGCACCCAGTCCCTCGCCCTTTCGGGTTGCGGACTTTTTGCTTTCGCTCTGGCTCCGTGGATAAACCACTTAGCCTCGCCACGGCACGAAACTCCCTGGCCCGTGATTCTAGACGGACGACACGACCCTGATCCCCTCCTCTCGTACAACCGCCTCGCGACGGCTTCCTTCGAGGAGGATCAGCTCTTTCGAGCCGTGCCCAACAATCGCCATCTGGTTTCAGGCTCTTTTCACCCCCCTTCCGGGGTGCTTTTCAGCTTTCCCTCGCGGTACTGCGTGCGCTATCGGTCTCGAGACGTATTTAGGGTTGGGAGTTGATGCCTCCCTGCTTCGGACACCATTTCCAAGGCATCCTACTCAGGATACTTCCCCTCGTACCCTGCGCAGTTACGCCTACGGGGCTTTCACCCTCTAAGGCACAGCTTTCCAGCTGCTTCGGCTTCCCGCACGAGGGATTGGAGGAAGTCCTACAACTCCACATCCCCAGTGACTTTCGTCACCAGGTTCGGTTTGCCCTCTGCCGGTTTCGCTCGCCGTTACTCCCGGCATCGCGATTGCTTTCTTTTCCACCCGGTACTAAGATGTTTCCGTTCCCGGGGTTCCCGTCCCCTGCCGGGGACGACGGGAGTTTCCTCCCGTCAGGAAGTCCCATTCAGCGATCTTGGGTTCAAAGGTTGCCTGCACCTCGCCCAAGCGTTTCGCCGCTTGCCACGACCTTCCTCGGCGCTCGAGCCAAGCCATTCCCCAGATGGCTTCGCCTAAGTTCTCGGAACCCAACTGGTATCGGGATCACGACCTGTGCACGGCATTCATCTTGCGCAGAGCGCAATTTGCCCTTCACACGTGAAGTTCACTTCACGTGCTGCATCAATATGTGGACCCGGCGGGACTCGAACCCGCGACCTTCGGCTTGCAAAGCCGACGCTCTACCACTGAGCTACAGGCCCATCCGAGGGTCCGGTACCCAGAACATCAAAGGAGGTGATCGAGCCGCAGGTTCCCCTACGGCTACCTTGTT
>QMWE01000003.1 GCA_003661465.1 Hadesarchaea archaeon | reverse complement strand
CCTCAGGGGTTTTGACGATTGTCTTTCCCTTGGCTTCTTCTGCCGATGTGATGTACCGCCGCTTTGCATCGATGGCCACGACGCAGGCCTGACTCCCAAAGTGTTTGGCAAGCTCATTTACCAGCTCCGGGTTTTTTATTGCAGAAGTGTTTATCGCCACTTTGTCCGCCCCAGCGTTGAACACCCTCCTCGCATCCTCCACGGTGCTTATCCCGCCACCCACGGTGAGCGGCACGAAGACGTTTTCCGAGGTCCTCTTTATGACCTCTGTCATGGTCTCCCTGCGCTCGTGGCTTGCGGTGATATCCAGGAAGACTATCTCGTCGGCCCCCTCCTCGTAGTATCTTTTGGCCAGTTTCCACGGAATTCCGGCATATTTTATCTGCTTGAATTCCACACCCTTGACGACCCTCCCGTGGGGAACGGCCAGGTCGCAGTCCAGACATGGAATTATTCGTTTGGAAAACAAGTTTACAACTCCAGAAAGTTCTCCAAGAGCCTCAACCCGATTTTTCCGCTTTTTTCGGGATGGAACTGAGTTCCGTACAGGTTGTCCTTCCAAACCGCCGCATTGACTTCACACCCGTAACGCGCTGTGGCAGCCACCACGTTCTCCTTGGGCACGGGGTGATATGTGTGAACAAAATAAACGTGGTCTCCGTTTATCCCTCTGAACAAGGGGCACCTCTTTTTTTTAATTCTGATGGAGTTCCATCCCATGTGAGGGAGCCTCATACGGGTTTGAAGTTTTTTCACCCCGCCCTTTATTAAGCCCATTCCCTGTACTTCTGGTGATTCTTCAGAAACCTCTAAAAACATGTGCAGGCCGAGGCATATGCCCAATACGGGCGTTCCGGAGTTCACGGCATTTCTGATTTTCGGGATAAATGGAGCCAAATTTTTCACGCCCTCTCCAAATGACCCAACGCCGGGGATGACAATTTTATCTGCATTGAGTTTTGATGGAGTGTCCGCAATGACTGGTTTCGCCCCCAGGTATGCGAAAGCGTTGCAGACGCTTTTTATGTTTCCCATCCCGTAATCTACTACTGCGAGTTTCATGTCTCCCGCGCTATTTGTTTGTCTTCAGCGCCTAAAAACAAAATCCCTCATTTATAGGATTTGTTCCAGAATAGCATCGGCAGCGTGGTCTGGTGTTGGTATCCCTGTGACCTCCTCAGCCCTTTGAGAGAGGGACATGAGATCTTCTCTGCTCAACAACTCGATCTTCCATTTTCTGCATCCCGCCATGAGTTGCTTCAACCCAACGCCGATCCTGTCGACGAGGTATGTGTAGAGACCCACCGCCGGTAGAGGGATCTCCTTGCCCTTGTACATTTCCCTAAGTTCGGGCAGGCAGGCGAAGAACTTTTTGGGGTCAGCTCCGTAGGTGCTGGCAAAGTCCCGGGGCAGCTTGTTTTCTTTTGCAAGTTCCACGAAATACGTTGCTTTCATCACGGCTGTAAGGGGGGCCCTGGCCATCGTGATGGCCTTGATCGCGGGACCATCCCCAAAGTTGCTCATCGCAATAGACTTGAATATCTGAGTCTCGTTCACGAAACCGCCAGCCATGCTCAAATCCGGGACGTGTTTTCCTTTCTTTTTCAACAGTTGCACACATTTCAGGATTTGCGCTTCGAGATAAATCGTCGGGGTGCTCATCTCATTCATCATGGGGACCGGACTCATTCCGGTTCCGCCACCTGCACCATCAAAAGTCACATAATCAACTTTGGCTTCGGATGCCACTTTCATCGTCCAAGCGACGTCTTCTGGCCCATAAGCTCCGGTTTTTAGTGCCACGTGCTTTGCTCCCTGCTCCCTGAGCCACTCTATATCCTCCACAAAGTCCCTTTCGGCGGGCATGCCAACCCTGCTGTGGCGCTCGAAGCTTTTGATGATTCCAGATTTGAAGGCTTCTTGGACCGTCTTGTCTTCCGGATCTGGAATAACTATATATCCCCTCTTCTTTAGTGTTATGGCCCTATCGAGATCACTAATTCTTATCTCACCACCTATCGCTTTTGCGCCTTGACCCCACTTTCTCTCGAGGATATCTGTTTCCAGTTTGGATATAGCATAAACATCTACTCCAAGCCTTTGATCCTCAACGTTAGTTTGGATGGCCACTCCGCCGTATTTTCCGTCCCAGAAATTCCTGAATGTCTTCACGCGGTGTTCCATATCTGGAGATTTGGTTATCTTGTTATTTGTGATGACAGCTTCCTTATCAACCCCGCATACGTTCTCTCCTATCACCAGAATTGTTCCGCTTAGGGCGGAGCCAACAGCCAGTCCCTCCCAGTTGTCTCTTGCTACAAATGTTGAACCGAATGCTCCATTTATTATAGGGACCTTGAGCGAAATTCCTCCTATCTTGGTTTCAATGTTCGCATTTGGAAATGTTGCGACATCGGGATTCGCTTCTATTCCTTTTGCTCCCCTGAGGCGAGCAATTATGTTGAAATGAGACCAATCCAGACCATAATCCTTCAGAGACGCGGCAGTACTTTTACCAAACTGTGCAGGGAGAGGATACAAAACTTCACGTCCTCGAAAAGCAGATAGGCCTATTTCACAAAGTACTGGACATTCTTTGATACAGATGGGACACATTCCACTTGTCGGGCTGACATCTTTGACCCTTGTTCTAGTTCCAGTAGTGGACATCGCATTCAGATACGAAGAGTTTTTTGTCACCCTTTCAGTCATGTCACCACTTTCAGCTTCTTTCTAATCCTCTCACCTCTCTTTATAAAATTAGTTGTTAAAAATTCATATTCTGTTTCGGCGATATCAAAAATTTTGAAAATTTAATCCTCGTGAGGAAAGTATGATCGCGCGCGGCTTGGTCTTACCATATCTTTATGAAAAAGCTTGTAGTGATTGTAGTACGGGAGGAACCATGAAAAAAGATCTCGTGTTGATATTGGATTTTGGCAGTCAGTATTCTCATCTCCTAATGAGACGGATAAGAGAAAAGAACGTCTACGCCAAAATAGTTCAACCCGAGATCAAACCGGAAGAAATAGTGGACTCAGGAGAATATTCAGTAAAGGGGATAATCCTCACGGGGGGCCCTTCCAGCATTTATACAAAAGGCGCCCCTCGATGTGATAAGAAAATTTTGGAGCTAGGAATCCCAATTTTGGGAATATGTTATGGACATCAACTCATCGCTTACTATTCGGGTGGAAAAGTAAAGCGTGCTAAAAGAATGGAATACGGTGTAACGGAGGCAGTGGTGGAAAAAAGAGTAGGGATACTGAAAAATCATGGAAAAATTGAGAAAGTGTGGATGAGTCATGGAGATACTGTGTTGCGTCTACCGACTGATTTCGAGATCTTAGCCCGCACTAAAAATTGTCCGATCGCGGCGTTTCGGCACAGAAGAAAACATATCTATGGAGTTCAGTGGCACCCGGAGGTCATCCACACCCTCAGAGGGCGACGGTTGCTGAGAAACTTCGTTTTTGACATATGCAGATGTAGGCCCACGTGGACTCCCGAGAGCTTTGTCTCTAGGAGCGTGAAGGAGATCAGAGATGAAGTGGGTGACGGAAGGTGTATAATAGCTCTCAGCGGAGGGGTTGATTCCAGTACCGCCGCGGTGCTAGCCGCAAAAGACATCGGAAAGAAACTGACCGCGGTGTTCGTCGATCACGGGTTTATGAGAAAAGGGGAGCCTGATGAAATCAAAAAGACATTTTCAAAATTTAACTTGAATTTCATCTGCTTGGACGAGCGTAGACGGTTTATCGGTAAACTCAGAGGGGTGACGGACCCCGAACGCAAGAGGAAGATAATCGGAGAGGAATTTATACGAACGTTTGAGAAAACGGCGGCGAAGATCAAAGCGGATTATTTAATTCAAGGGACGATTTATCCAGACAGGATTGAATCAGGGATCAGAGCACATTCAGAAAAAATAAAGACCCATCACAACGTAGGTGGACTTCCTCTCAAGATCAAATTCAAGAAGGTCGTAGAGCCGCTTAGGGATCTGTATAAGGACGAGGTGCGTAAAGTTGCGAGGACCATCGGGGTTCCGAGGAAGATAGTGGAAAGGCAGCCTTTTCCCGGGCCAGGGCTCGCGATACGTATAGTCGGAGAAGTAACGGAAAAAAAGTTGGAGATACTCAAACGTGCAGATGAGATAGTGAGAAAGGAACTCGAAGGATGGTCCGGAGGAAAGAAGCTCTGGCAATACTTCGCCGCGCTTCTGAGTACCAAGTCCACAGGTGTAAAGGGTGATTCGAGGGCGTACGGGTACACCATTGTCATTCGAGCTGTTGAGAGCACGGATGGCATGACTGCCAGCTACGCAAAGCTCCCACACGCACTTTTGGAGAGGATCTCCACCAAGCTGACGAACGAGATACCAGAGGTCAATCGCGTGGTTTACGACATAACACACAAGCCTCCGGCCACCATTGAATGGGAGTAGAAGAGACCTAGCTCAGAAATAGGTGGAGATATTGGAGCTGACCCTTGGAAGAGTTCTTATACTCGAAAAAGTAGCGTTTTATAGATATGCCCAACCCCACCAGAATTACAATAGCTTTGGATAATGAGACGGAAAATATCCTGAAAAAACTGTCCAAGGAGATGGGGATATCTTACAGTGCCCTTGTCCGGGCGGCCTTAAAGTTCTTCTCGCAGAACAAGGGATCCGACAAGGATTTCGAGATCATGAAAATTTGGTTTAGTTTGCTCAACAAGGGCGAACATGTAATACTGGATATAGACCATTGGCTGCTTTTTTTGAAGCACATAGAGGCATCTGGCAAAAAAGAGACGTTTTATGCAGATGGAAAAAAAGTGGCCAAATCTCACGCTGAACAGCTATCGAGAGTTATTTCCGATCCAGAGGATTATCTGAAGAGACTTGAGGCATGTAATTTTTATAAGATAAGCAAGGGGCCTGAAGGTGAATATACGCTGATCCTCAACTCGAGCCTCAGCAAGAGGTTTATCAGGGATCTGATCTCCGACACCCTATCGGAAATGGGATTCGATGTATCCATAAAAGAAGATATAACAAAACTTCGAGTGAAGATAAACAAATGAAAATGCCGATATCGCGGCATAAGTTTTTTGAACGATAAGGAAGTTATCCTATACAGGTGTTGATATGAGAGAACTTCCAATGTACATCGAAGAGGAAGATGAAGAGGAGGAAGAAAACTGGGAGACAAACCTGCGATACGAAGTGATAGAGTTTATCCTAAGACGTCACAGTTTGCTCAGCGCTCGGGATATTGCTAGGGTGCTGGGATGGAAACTTGTGGAAGTCAACCGTGTCTTGAGAGATCTGGAAAATGCGGGGCGCGTAAGGCGTACTAAACTCGGAAAGACGCACGTTTGGACCCATATTGAGGAACATCAGCGGAATCTGATGTACTATTGAACAACCCCCTGATTTTTTATTGGCATGGCGAGAGGCTTTAGCGTGAGCACATGGTCCAAATGGTGGATATAAGCCAAAAACCCCTCACTTCAAGAGTGGCGAGGGCAAGTGGGTTCATCCGGCTAAAACGCGAAACGCTGAAGAAGGTGGTGAAAGGCGAGATTCCAAAGGGCGACGTTTTTGCCGTGGCCCAGACCGCAGCGATAATGGCGATAAAAGATGTTCCAAAGCTTATTCCTCTCGCCCACCCGATTTCCATTACCGGTGCAGATGTTAAGTTCAAAGTGAGGAAGGAGGGCATCGGGGTGATGGTTGAGGTCAAAAGCGTTGGAAAGACAGGGGTGGAGATGGAAGCACTTGTTGGGGTCGCAGGAGCGTTGCTGACGATATGGGACATGGTCAAGGCTTTGGAAAAGGATAAAGCCGGACAATACCCCACCACATCCATAGAGAAGATCCGTGTCTTGAAGAAGGTGAAAGGGTGAATATATCGGAACATCGTAAAGAGGCACCCAAACGATTGGGTGTAGCTGTGCTCGTAGTAAGTGACAAACGTGCAGCTGCGGCGAGTGAGGGCCGCGATGAGGACGTTTCTGGAAAAATATTTGAGGCCAGAAGCCGTGAAGCCGGTCATCTGGTCACAAGGCGGATAGTGCCTGACGATGCCGAGATGATCCACAACGAATTGAAGCGATTTCTCGATGACGAAAAAATTGATGTCGTGGTGATCACTGGGGGCACCGGAATAACAAAGCGTGACATAACAATCGAGACCGTACAGCCCATGTTCGAAAAAGAGCTTCCCGGTTTCGGCGAGGCCTTACGCAGGGTGGGATATGAAAAGGTGGGTACTCCAGCTTTACTCACCAGAGCTTCAGCCGGAATCATCAAACGGAAGCCGGTTTTCTGTCTTCCCGGGGCCCCCAATGCCGTGGAGGTAGGAGCCGGGCTTATCTTACCTGAGCTTGCCCATATCGTCAAACATGCACGTGAGTAAAATGGCTGTGAGAATGTGCGGTTTTCCGAAACGCGTTAGTTTAGATGACGCACTGAGGACGATCTTTTCCCATCTCAAACCCTTGGGGAAGGAGTCCATTCCATTTTCTCGTGCTCTCGGCCGTGTATTGGCTGAAGATGTGGTTTCGAAGGTGGACATCCCGCCATTCGACCGCTCAGCGGTGGATGGTTACGCTGTCAAAGCCGCCGACACCTTTGGAGCGACCTCGACAACCCCAAAAAAGTTGCGCGTGGTGGGCACAGGGAAGCCCGGATCGAAATCGGAACTTCGCATTCGTAAGGGTGAGGCCGTTAGGCTGATGACTGGGTCCCCTATGCCAAGAGGGGCTGATGCCGTCCTAATGGCAGAATACGCGAAGCCAGTAAAGAACCACATTTTGGCACTGACATCTCTCACCCCGGGAAAAAACATCTCAGCTAAGGGAGAGGATGTCCGAGCCGGAGAAACTGTGCTTAGGCGGGGGCGTCGGCTCAGGCCCGAGGACATCGGTATGTTGGCGTCCATCAGCCGTCTTAAGGTTAGGGTCTTTCGGAGGCCCAACGTTGCTATCATATCTACGGGATCTGAACTGAAACCCCCCGGAACACGGCTGAACACGGCTCAGATCATGGACATTAACAGTTACTCTTTGGCGGCCAAGGTGACGAGCTGTGGAGGAACAGCGGAGAGGTTGGGGATCGTACCCGATGAGCCCGAGACGCTGCGTCAGACCCTTCAAAGAGCCATGAAGCATGATGTGATCATCATTTCGGGGGGGAGCTCGGTGGGCGAGCATGATCTTGCTCCAGAAGTAGTGGCCGAGGTAGGGGATTTGATGTTTCATGGGGTTGCCATGCGTCCTGGAGGTCCCTCGGCCTTCGGAGTTGTAAATGGAAGGCCAGTATTTTGTCTCGCCGGGTTCCCAGTCGCTTCGTTGGTGGCGTTTGACATGCTCGTCAGGCCAGCGCTCTGGGTGATGCAACACCTGCCTCCAGATTGGAGTTCTTTGAGGGTCAAGGTGAAACTCGTACGCAAGATCCCGTCGAGTTTGGGCCGGGTAGATGTCGTGCGCGTGCGCATATGGGGGGACTCTGGCAAACTCCTAGCAGAACCGATTCGGGTGACCGGCTCCAGCATTCTGAGTTCAATGACCCTAGCAGACGGATTTGTGATCGTGCCTGGGGATGTGGAAGGCTTTGATGCGGGTACGACGGTTGAGGCACAGCTGTACAGTTGAAATTCACACCGCTGGTCTGAGCATTGGTTCGGATTGAAACACGAACCCGGGTGTGTCGTCATTTTCCCACCACGGCATTGCCCTGTAATAAATAACATAATGAATGTCCTTTTCCCACTCCACCCTCCAAGTCATGTAGGTTGAGACATTTGTCGTAGCTGCGGAAGCGCTGATGACGGCCTCTGATGGTATCACAATCGCCACGTTGTCCGATTGTCGTTTCCAGGTTCTAGATCGTAGATCTTCCAAGGCTTGGGAAGGAGAGTAAATCCATCCTGTGATATAGGCATTTTCAACGTTTTCTGTGAACGTAGAGGAGGAGGTCAAATTTTCTGTTTCGGATACCTCACTCACTATCCAGGCATTGTCGACCAGTCCTACATCTTCGTCGTCTTCATATCCGGTGACGCTGACTCCGAAGAGTTTTTCTTCGTCGGAAGAGGAGATCTGGACGAGAATCTCGTCGTCTTCGCATTTATATGCGCTCACGTAACATCCAGGATGGTTCTCAAGCGCGAAGAAATACCCTGCAATGATTGCGGTGGCGATCTTTGGATTTTCCTTGGCAAAATAGTAAAAGCCCGGTGGTTCTCCTGTAGGATAGATGTTTTTCTCTGGCTGGAGAAGGTTCTCAATGGGCGCCGCACTCATGATGATCCACCCGTGGTTTTCCCTGAAGTAGACCGTTCCCCCGGGTTGAAAGTCCCCGTTGTCGATCACCACGACCGCGTTCACTATCGCATTATAACTGTTGCCGGACATCTTCCCCCCGGTGATTTTTACCACGAAGACGCTGCTGCCATCGCCCGTCTGAACCTCTATCTCGTATGGGCTTCCCCCCACATCAGGTGGGAGTTCGACCATTGGCTGTCCTCCGGAGAGGGAGGTAAATGCGGTCTGGGCCAGGTCATTCGCGAGGGCCTCCGCCTGCTCATCGACCCGGATCTCAAGCTGGCGGGTATAAAGGGTGATGAAGATAAAGGCCATCAGAAACGCGAGGATGACTCCGAAGAGAACGATTAGAGGGATTGAGGATGTGCTCTTGTGGTCCATAAAGTCCGCCTCCGATCCTCACATGACGGCTATATCGACTCCATCTTCTGTTCGTGTGAGTTTGAGGCACAGGTCTTGCGAAGTAAAATTTTCTCCATTCACGTGGACACCGACTTGGATGTTTTCAGACCATCCCCCAATTGAGATGAGGACAGCATCATCAGCAAATCCAAGTTCACAATTTGATGGTATTGAAATATCAAAATACCAGATACTTCCAGGACTCTGATCTCCCAGCTCTTGGATACGCTCCGCGAGCTCCTCCGCCTTGAGCTTGAACTCCTGTTCGGCGGATCCTCGTTGATACTCGGCATACATGGTAAATCCTATCGATATGAAAAGCGCGGCAAATATGGCGTATGCGAGATAATTCAGAGCGCCCATCGTATCAGAGGTATAAGTCCCTGTTTAAAAAATGTTTTAAAGATGCGGCTGAGAGGAGTATGGGAGGTATCAAGATGGTAAGTGCATATAGTTTGATATCCTCGGAACCCGGAAAGACTGCAGAGGTGTTTAAAAAAGTCAAGGCCCTGGATGGTGTAAAGAAGGCAGAAGCTGTCGCAGGTCCGTATGACATAGTAGCTCAGATAGAGGTCGACTCGCTGGAAAAGCTGACCAAATCGATCTTTGGAGACATACGCAGCATTCCGGGGGTTACGAACACTACGACTCTAATTGTGGTCGAATTGTGATGGCCCCGAAAGTGATTGGCATAGTTGGGCCTCAGGGATCCGGGAAAACAGAGGTGGCCAAAACTATCTCTGAATTGGGTGTCCCGTGCGTGCGCATGGGGGATCTGGTTTGGGATGAGGTCAAACGGAGGGGGCAGGAGGTTACAGAAGAAAACGTAGCTAGAGTCGCTGGCGAGCTACGGGAGCGTCTGGGCCAAGGGGCCGTGGCCAAACTCTGCATCCCTCTCATCAAACGAGTTGGAAAGGACAAGCCAGCTGTCGTGGTCGATGGAATCCGAAGCGAAGCGGAGGTGAAGGAGTTTCGTCGCATGTTTCACGGGGATTTTTATCTGATCGCCGTACAGTGCGGAGAAAAAATTCGTTATTCTCGTATCGCTTCTAGAAGACGTGCAGACGATGCGAACACGATGGAAAAATTCGTGATGAAGGATCAGAGGGAGGAAAGCTGGGGTCTCGAGGGGGCGATGAAAAGTGCGGACTTTACAATAGTGAACGAGGGGACGCTCGAGGAACTCCGTGAGCGGGCGGTTGAAGTGTACAAAAAGGTTGTTGGTGAGCACGTTTGAGATTACGGATAAAAGTGGGGATGAAACCCACCGAAGATCGAACAAAACTCGAAACCGCGGTAAAAAAGATATTCCCCACTGTCTCGCTGGAGTTGGTTGGGGAAAACTTGGTCGGTGAGTCCACGGATGTGAATGCTCTTTCCCGGCTGCATCAACTGTTCCGGCAGCAGGCTATACTGGATTCAGCTCGTTCTGTTCTACTGGCGAAGAGGAGAGAGAATATCACTCAGTTCATGCTTAACAAACAGGCGGCGTTTGTGGGCAGGGTCAGCTTCACTGACGGGGAAGCACCGCTCGGACCGATATCGGTAACGCTCGAAGCGCCGGACTTGGATTATCTGATTGATTATCTCGCTCCTAAGACCCGAGATGGCAAACCGATCAGGGAGGTAGAATACCGCGAAAAAAGCCAACAATGATACACAAGTGCTTCTCAGGTTATACCCGTCATCGTCTGAAAAATTCGACCTGATGCCATACAACCCAGCTCCCGTGGTCGGAAGCCGAGGACTAACATGTATTAGAAGATGAAAAATTTTAGTGATAGGAGGGATCCTGACGAACAGGATAATCTACAAGAAAGAACTGGCTCCCGGAATATTTCTGATGGACGTTGAGGCACCATTGGTGGCTGAGAAGGCCAGGGCAGGGCAGTTCGTGATCCTTATGACTGGAGAGAAGGGGGAGAGAATCCCAATAACGATAGCCGATTATGATCCAAAAAGAGGGACCGTACGCATGGTTTTTCAGGTGGTCGGTAAGACCACTGCCGAGCTATCAACGATGAAGGTGGGAGATACTCTATACTCCTTTGTAGGTCCGCTAGGCAGACCATCGAAAATCGACAAATACGGAACGGTGGCCGTGGTAGGAGGCGGCACGGGCGTTGCTTCCATCTATCCAATAGCTCGGGCGCTGAACGAAGCTGGCAATCGGGTCATCTCCATAATCGGCGCGAAGACTAGAAATTTGGTAATCATGGAGGAAGAGATGAGGAGTGTTTCTGCCAAGGTGGTGGTCACAACCGATGATGGAAGTTATGGGAAAAGGGGATTTGTGACGGAGGCTCTACGGGAAGTCTTGAAAGAGGAAGACGTGAAAAAAGTTTGGGTGGTCGGCCCGGCCATAATGATGAAAGTTGCCTGTGATGTCACGAGGCCGTACAACGTGGAGACCATCGTCAGTTTGAACGCCATAATGGTGGATGGAACGGGGATGTGCGGCACCTGTAGGGTTACCGTGAGCGGCAAGACCAAGTTTACCTGTGTCGATGGACCTGAGTTCGACGGACACTCGGTGGACTGGGATGAATTTCTGAATAGGTTAAATCGTTATAGAGCACAAGAGCAGCTTGCGTTTGAACTTCACAAAAGAAGGTCGTGAACGATGGCCGAGATGATACCCATAAAAGAGAGGATGAGCAGGTCACCGCGTCCCATGCCAGAGCAGGAAGTCAAGGAAAGAGTCCGGAATTTTGATGAGGTTCCACTCGGATACTCTAAAGAGGATGCCATCTACGAGGCCCAGAGATGTCTACAGTGCGATCCGCCATCGTGTGTCAACGGGTGTCCGGCAGAAGTACGTATCCCCGAGTTCATCCGCAAGATAGTAGATGAGGATTTTGCCGGGGCTTATCTTGAGATACTAAAAACGAACAGTCTTCCTGCTGTGTGTGGCAGAGTTTGTCCCCAGGAAACCCAGTGCCAGATGGCATGTGTCCTCAGCAAGCGGGGCAAGCCAATAGCCATAGGGAACTTGGAACGTTTTGTAGCGGACTGGGCAATGAAACATAACGTGGAAGAAAAACACGAAAAGGTGAAAAAGAGTGGCAAACGGGTTGCAGTGGTCGGGTCCGGTCCAGCTGGTCTCACGTGTGCAGCCGATCTGGCGAAGATGGGTCATGATGTGACCATATTCGAGGCGCTTCATAAGGCGGGTGGTGTTCTCACATACGGCATACCTGAATTCAGGCTTCCGAAGCGTATTGTGAAACACGAGCTGGAAAAGATCAAAAAATTGGGCGTGGAGATAAAGACGGATATCGTGATTGGACTCACCAAGGGCGTCGATGAATTAAGAGATGAGTTCGACGCCGTGTTTCTCGCCAACGGAGCTGGTGCACCCCAGTTCCTGAACATTCCCGGTGAGAACCTAAATGATGTGTATTCCGCCAACGAATTCCTGACGCGTTGTAATCTCATGTCGGCGTACAGATTCCCAGAATTTGATACTCCCATCAAGATAGGAAAAAAGATAGCCGTCATTGGTGCGGGAAATGTCGCGATGGACGTGGCGAGGACTGCCCTGCGACTTGGTGCTGGAGAGGTGCACGTGGTGTACAGGAGGACGAGGGAAGAAGCACCAGCCAGATTGGAAGAAATCGTCCGAGCGGAGGAAGAGGGAGTACAGTTTGATTTTCTCACGCTCCCCGTCAGAGTGCTGGGCGATGCCAAAGGAAATGTCGTAGGGATGGAATGTGTTAAAATGAAACTGGGAGAGCCAGATGAATCGGGAAGAAGAAAGCCCATAGCCATCGAGGGTTCCAACTTTATAATGCAGGTGGATATGGTCATTAACGCCATCGGAACTACAGCAAACCCCATCGTAAGCAGGAGCGCCACCGATGTTCGGACGGACAAACGGGGATATTTCATCGTGGATGATGAGACGTGCGCGACGAGCAAAAAGGGAATTTTCGCCGGAGGTGATATCATCCGGGGATCGGCGACGGTGATACTCGCAATAGGGGATGGGAAAAGGGCCGCCAAGGCAATCGACAAGTACCTCTCTGAGCAGGGCTCGAAAGACCACTGATCCCACCAAAAATATTTTAGAACTTCCATACCGCATCATTACTGAGACCATGTCCAAAAATTCCAGGATGAGCAAAGACGAGTACTACTTAGGTATAGCAAAATCTGTATGTCAGAGATCCCCATGTATACGACGACAGTTTGGTGCAATAGTTGTAAAGAACGATGTTGTGGTCGCTACAGGATACAACGGGCCCGCGAGAGGTGTCGTCAACTGTATGGATGTGGGTTGCCTAAAAGATGAACTAAACCTTCCGCACTATTCTGGATACGAAGCATGCGATGCCGTTCACGCGGAAGAGAACAGCATAATAAACGCTGCTAGACATGGGGCAAGCGTGTTGGGAGGTACACTTTATCTTTACGGACAGAACTTTGGGGATAGCACACCCATAGAAGGAAGGCCGTGCGAGCGATGCAAGCGGGCGATAATCAACGCTGGGATCAAAGAGGTAGTCACGAAGAGACCTGACGGGCGCATAGTTAAGACCAAAGTGTCTGACTGGGTGAAAGAGGATACCAAACAATATCTCAGAAAACTGAAAGAGGCCAGACGATCCAAAAAAACCGGTGGATATCTGAGTTAAACCGAAAGTTAGAAAACTCTTCAGCTCAAAAGGAGATGGGCAATGACGAAAAGAGGGTTATGCGATAGGAGATGAGCTAACCTTCATGCCGAGCCCGGTTACCCTTTTAGAGGGATATCTATGGTCATCAGATCATGGGATACCACTGTATTCTGAAATATCCGTCTCGCCTGTCTCAAAAGCACTTCCTCATCTTCATATCTTGGGCTTATGTGAAAGAGCACGAGCTTCCCCACTCCGGCGCGTCTTGCGACATCTGCCGCTCCGCTTGGGGTGGAATGCATATTTTCCTCAGCCTTGTCTGCGAGCTCGTCGGAAAGTGTGCACTCATGAATGAGCACATCGGCATTTTTGGCCAGTTCCACTATTTTTTCCGAGGGTTTGGTATCCCCAACGTACACCACTTTTCTTCCGGGCCTGGGGGGGCCCATCACGTCCTCTGGTTTTACCTTCCTGCCATCTCCTGTTCTTATGGTCTCTCCTGCCTGAAGCCTAGAAAAATCCGGACCAGGCTTGACTCCAAGGGCCATGGCCCTCTCTGGATCAAAACGTCCAGGACGATCATCTTCGATCAACGCATATGCTATGGCTCGGACCGAGTGAGCGGCGTCTGAAGCCAAAATTCGATAACCCTTACGGCGAATTTCTTCTCCATCTTCAAGTTCATGGATGTTCACGTCGAAAGTGAGCGTGTAGTGGGGTATATGGAGGTAATTTCGAATTCTGTTGCCTTCTCCGCTCGGGCAGTAGATGTCAAGTTTTTTCTCGCGACCCATCAGCGACATAGTCTGGATGAGGCCATCTAGTCCGAGAAAATGGTCTCCGTGGAGGTGAGTTATGAATATGGCGCTGAGTTTCATCGGGCTTAGGTTCGCGAACGTCATCTGTCTCTGCGTCCCTTCACCTACATCGAACAGGAGAAGTTCTCCTTCACGTCTTATCGCTATAGCGGGCAGCCCCCGTTTGGCGGTGGGAATGCTCCCGCTGGTTCCGAGAAAAATTAGTTTCATCCCTTTTTCCTCCTAAACACGTAAATCCGTCGAGTGAGGCTGCGGTGTACCCTCTGTTCGTGACGCTCGATTATCCTGAACCCCGAGGCGCTGGCGAGCTCTTCCAGCTCAAGTTCTGCTGGAGAGGTTATACACAGATACCCTCTTTGTTTGAGAATCTCGGCCATCGAGGGGAGCGCCTCCCTGTACAGGTTTTCCAGAGTGGCTCCGGCTGTCGTCGCCTGCCTGCCGTACGGCGGATCCGTGACGATGGAGTCGGCCTCCACGGCTGGAAGTTTGCGAGCATCCCCCACCATGAGCTGGAACTCCCTTATTCCGTGAGCCTCTAAATTACGGCGGGTTCCCTCTATCATCTCCCGTTCGATATCGATGCCAATTATTTTAGCTCCAATGAGTCCTCCTTCGATGAGAATCCCACCCACGCCGCAAAATGGGTCCACGAGGGTCCCGTTCCGCGGAGTCCTGGCCAAGTTGACCATGCATCTGGCGAGGTCTGCCGGCAGTGTGCTGGGATGAAACACCGGTCTTCTGCTAGGACGGCGTCTTTTGAATTGGCTTCTGTCCACCCGTGCGATAGTTATGCCAAGCACGCACTGTTCTCCAGTAAGTACTCCCAAAAGCTCCACATCGGGATGTGTCAGGTCCACCTTGAACTCTATCTCACTGCCTATGAGTTCGGCTATTTTTTTCGAAAGACCGATCGTGTCGATGTTTGGGGCGCTCTTCTTGACACGTTTGATGTGGACCGCGAAGCTCTTTCCGTGTGGGATGAGGTCGACAACATCGGAACTGCTAATTGATTCGAGTATTTCCTCCTCAGTAGCATTGGAGGTGCATAGGTGACTGCATATCCCCCTACACATCGCCAAGCGAGATGCGAGGGATTTGGGATCCGCTTTGGTCTCGGCGATCAGGACTTGGCCGAGTTGTTCCACCACCCTGTAAGCTCTATGTTCAGCTTGGATGGCGGCTGTGGCCTCAGCGGCTGGAAGTGTCGGATGTTCACCAGAAAGCACAAACATCAATCTTTGCACGGTGAGCACCTTTCAAAGGACATCCGTGATGAGGGGGGCTACAGATACCCTACTCACCGGATGCTCGATGGTATCGGTGGATATGATGTTCTTTACCCCCGCGATTTTTATCTTCTGAAGCGCTTTTCCAACGAGAACCGGGTGGGTACAGGCGGCGTAAATCCTGCGGGCTTTTTGACGTTTGAGCATCCTAACTGCTTCGATGATCGTCCCCCCCGTGCTTATAATGTCATCTACTATAACCACATCACGATTGAGCACATTCAGACGTTTTGGTTTTACAACCACATTTCTTGGGCTTATCCTTTTCTTTTCCAGATAATCATGTTCTGCTCCCATCTCTAGCGAAACTCGTTTAGCCCGGTCTATCGAGCCTTTATCTGCACCCAAAACTACAGGGTCTCTGAGCTTGAGCTTGTTGAGATGCTGACCTAGGAGTGGCATAGCGGTGAGGCTGTAGGCAGGTATCGAAAAGTTTCTCATCACCTCATCGTGATGGACATCAATCGTTACGAAATCGGTGGCCCCGGCCGCTTCTATCAGCTTACAGACCGTGCTGACGCTCACAGCTTCTCCAGCCTTGAACCGTTTATCCTGCCGTGCGTAGGCAAGGTATGGTACAAATGACGTGACACGCTTTGCTCCGAGATCTCTAGCGGCTCCTATCAAAAAACAGAGCTCGATCAAATTATCATTTTGTGGGCTACACGTGGACTGAACCACCACCACGTGCTCTCCCCTCAGCTCTGCCTCGATCCTGACATAAAATTCTCCGTCCGGAAATCGCTTCACCACAGGTTTGATTAGTTCACACTCGAGTTCTCTTGCCACTCGGGCCGAAAGTCTGGGCGAGGCTGAACCTGCTATGACTATCAGCTTTATCCCCGCGCAAATCTTTAGCACCCAGATTTAAAAAATATGTACGGGTGGCCAAACTGTGGAGAATTTTCAGACCTGACGCCGTAAGGGCGATTCACGATGAGAAAGCGCGCATGTCTTTGGGACGCTATCTATCCGTGGCTTCAGGTAAACTCCCGGCGCGCTTTATGGTGTGCAAACGTGTTGAGGCAAACATCGATCTATCCGCTGAGGATGATGAACTCTGGCAGGAGCATGAACAAGGTATGAAGGAGTTTCGCATGCTACTTTCGCGTATCGATGCAGGCGAGATAAAATTGGATGAATTGGATAGACCAGATGTCTCTCTGCTCGATTTGAAGGTAGAGTTAGCAAAGCGCATCGTGAGATCGTGCCATTTTTGTGAACACCGGTGCGGTGTCGACAGGACGGTTGGAGAACGAGGTATATGTGGGGTGGGAAGGTCCCGGGTGGCATCAGAATTTATGCACTATGGAGAGGAAGGTGTGCTGGTTCCATCTTACACTATTTTCTTCAGTGGCTGCACGTTTAAGTGTGTTTTTTGCCAGAACTGGGATATCTCTCAGTATCCGGAGTCCGGCGTTGAGGTCTCACCGAGAATGATAGCCAAGCTCATGGAAAACGCGAAAAAGAATGGGGCGAGGAACGTCAATTTTGTCGGAGGAAACCCCGATCCGAATCTTCACACGATCTTGGAAGCACTGAACGAATGTGAAGCAAATCTCAGCTCGGTATGGAATTCCAATATGTATTACACTCCAGAAACGGCGAGGTTACTTTCCGGAACACAGGACGTATATCTCACAGACTTCAAATGGGGAACCAATGAGTGTGCTCATCGGTATTCGAAAGTCCCCCGGTATTTCGAGGTGGTCGCGAGAAACCACAAACTCGCTTTTTTGGACTCCGAACTCATAATTAGGCACTTGGTCATGCCTGGCCACTTGGAATGTTGCACGAAACCCATTTTAAAGTGGATAGCTGATAATCTCAACCAAATGGTCAGGGTCAACGTGATGGATCAATACCACCCCTGTTACAAAGCTGGAGAGTACAAGGAGATCGACCGGCGCATAACTAAAAGTGAGTATGAGGAGGCGTTGAGAGCGGCTGAGGAGGCCGGGTTAAGAAATATGGAATCATCAAACTAATGATCGAGGTAACTTTTCATGCGGGTCCATCAGATAGGTGGTGTGGGTTTTGACTCAAACATTTACCTGCTCATCGATGATGTCATAACCCTGATAGATGCCGGAACTGGAATGAAATTTGGGGTGGTCGCTCGGAACATGAAAAAGCTTGGCGTGAATCCTGAAGACGTGGAACTTCTTTTGAACACTCATTGCCATTATGACCATACGGGGGGAGACAAAGATTTTTTCATGCTCGCGGACTGTGATGTGGCTGTTCATGAGTTAGAAGCCGACCTGATCAGGAGTGGTGACCAAATAATCACCCTTGCAGGAAGCTTCTTTGGCAAGAAGCTTGAGCCTGTGGAGGTAAGCGTAGAGCTCCGGGATGGGGATCATATCAAGCTTGGAGAGCTTATACTTGAGGTGATCCATACTCCGGGCCACACGATGGGAAGCGTTTGTTTTTATGAGCGAAGGCGGAAGCTTCTGTTCTCAGGGGATACCCTTTTTTGTGGGGGTGTAGGAAGAACGGATCTCCCCACCAGTGATGCCGAGACCTTAGCTGTATCGTTACGACGGCTGTCAGAGCTTGACATCGATGGGCTGTTCCCGGGGCACGGGCCATATGAGGAAAAAAACGCGAAGAAACATGTTTTGGACGCCATCAAATATGTGGACTCTCAAACCAAAGATACACTCGGTTGAATGGTGAGCTCCGTGGGACCTCGAGAAATCTTGAATGGATTAAAGTGGGGGAGAACAAATGGACTTCGAGACGCTAAGGTGACCATTCTCCACAGAGGTGCTCCGGGCGACAAATATGTTGTTGAGGGTTCTAAGATAACCAAACTCGACCGGGGATTCATGTACTTGGTCACACCTGAGGGAGAAGTTGAGATACCATATCACCGCATCCTGAAAATAGAGGCATTTGGCAGGATTCTCTGGCAAAAATCATCTCTTAAATAAGCATCTTCACGAGAACCGCAGCTCCAGCTGTCAGTCCGGCGAATACCACCATCTTGAAGCCGGAGAGAAGGAGGTTTTCCCTGGATATCTTACCGATGTACGCTCCTATGGCGAAAAATAGTGCCAAGGTGATAGCTACAGACCATTCTAACGCTAAGATCGCAGGTAAAATGAAAAATGGTAACACGGGGATCATCGATCCACCGATTGTAGCTAACCCGTCTGCTATGCCACTGGATAACACCACTCTTTCAGTTTTTTTGTATTGTCTGCTATTTCGAATCGCACCGCGTTTAAGCATCGCTCGCTCTATTTTTTCCAATTTCTTGTAGGCAACTGTTTTTTCGGCTGCAAACGCGCCAAGGATGTTTGAAAGCCCGTTCGCGATCCCACCTCCGATTCCAGCTGATATTATAATTCTCGTCGCTTCCGAGCTGAGTCCGATGACGATACTGGCGCCGATGACTATCCCCAGTGTTGATAGAGAACCATCTATCAGGCCACGAATATGATACCTGCTCATAAGCTTCTCTCGGCTTTAATGTCAGCTTGGCTGATATTAAAACCAACATCCGCCTTGGGACGACCCCTCGTTTTTTCCTTTTTAAATTACCCTCTCGCAAATCCTCAACGGAGGTAAATGAGGCTGGTTCACTATCAGACACTCGAAGCCGTTGCACAAGAAGAGCTCCAAGCACTACACCGAATCAAAAACCATTTCAACGAACACCGGAACTTCATGGAACGCGTCAAACTCTGGCCGAAATCATGTATATTGAACGGAATGGAACCAAAGGGAGCCCGTTGGGGGTTTTCCCGCATGCGGAACGATGAGGATAGATCACGTCTGCTATCCGTGTTGAGGTCTATGTCTCGAGCGACACCACGTCTGACTTGGATAATATACGATGAACGCAACGGGGGGGAAGAGATATTGTTGCGCGGTGGAAAACGCTTTGCCCGGATACGGCGATGAGATTTTAAGTCACGCATTCGAGATGAGCTTGGAGTCTAGATGATCCTGAAGCCAGAACAAGAAAAAAAGGTCATACGCAAGTTGCTCCTAGCGTTGAACGTGAGCGAGGATGAGGCAAATGCCACTGCGGAGGTCTTGACGGAAGGTGATCTTCGGGGACTCGCCTCTCACGGTTTGCTTCGTTTGCCCTATATCCTACGTGCTTTGAGACGAGGGACGATAGTTTCTAACGCCAGCGTGAAGGTGGTTAGGGAGACGCCGGCCACCGCCCTTGTGGATGGAGGTCATGGTCTTGGCCACTACGTCGCGACATGTGCGATGCGACTCGCGATTGAGAAAGCGAAAAAGCAGGGGGTGGCGGCAGTAGGGGTTTTCAATTCCAACCACTTCGGAATTGCTGGATATTATGCTGAACTGGCGATGCGGGAGGGACTCATAGGAATGGTGACCACGACGACGGATGCGTTGGTTCATCCGTGGGGTGGTGTCGAACCATTCCTCGGGACCAATGCGCTGGCAGTGGGGTTTCCAACCGAACCTCCAATACTTTTGGACATGGCCATGAGCGTGGCGGCGCGTGGGAAGCTCGTGAATGCGATGAAAAAGGGACAAAAGATACCGGAAGGATGGGCGATAGACAGCGAGGGCAACCCCACCACTGATCCAAAAGAGGGACTTAAGGGCGCATTAAGTCCGTTTGGAGGTCCAAAGGGGTATGGGCTGGCGTTCGTTTTAGAATTGCTGGCTGGTCCACTGGTTAGCGCAGGAGTAGGAAAGGAGGTTGATGGAACCCTCGAACCAGTAAGAGGGTTCTGCACAAAAGGTGATTTCATGATAGCGATGGATCCAACGGCATTTGTCTCGCTTGAGGAATTCAAAACAAAGGTTCGCGAGTATGTAATGCAGATCAAAAGTTCGAAAAGGGCACCGGGCGTGACGGAAATAATGGTTCCCGGTGAACCTGAACAAAAAACGCGTGAAAAGAGAATCCGTGAAGGAATCCCGATAGTCGATGAGGTCTGGAAAGAGCTCGAGCAACTGGCAAAGGAGATCGGCGTCGATATCCAAACCTAAACTCCCACATATTACACGTGATAATTTACCCACCGCTTAAACGCCAGGGACGTTTAAGATAAGCGATAAGTTTTGGAGAGATGAATGGCCTGCCATCTACAAGAGGATATTCGTAAGGCAGGATTACAGAATGTCCATCGGTGATTTTGATTTCAATTCCGTTTTGGGTGGGTATCTCGTATAGCGCTTTGCCCGCTTCCACCTGTCCTGCGACGTAAACCGCCCCGTCTATTGAGAATTGAGATCTCCCGATATTTCGTCTAGAGGCTTTTGGCAGGGAATTGGTCAGTAGCTTTGTCCTTCCAAGAGGAGGATCTCCCCCCAATATTCCTCCAATCACCACAGCTCTCTTATCTTCGAAGTCATCCGTAGTCAATGTATTTTTTGCCTTAGGGTCTAGAACTAAAAGCTCACTTTGCTCGAACAGCTCTCCAACTCGCTCACGTTTAACCTGTATCGTCCTAGACAGTCTGCGAAATTCCTCTTCGTTTTTCACGTTAGTTATGAATAGTTTTCCTCGTCCTACGGCCTGAGCAGCATGGGAATACTCGAGGTAAAGCCACTCGCTGAGCTTCGGTTCTAAATGCTCGACGACGAAGAGCATGGTGGCACCGATTCATAACTTTCTCAAAACAGCTTCTGCGGCCATCGTCAGTGGTTCTACCGTAGCGGCTACAGCTGGCATATAACAATATTCCATGTTCGCAAGTTCGTCCACATGCATACCATTTTGAACGGCTAGGCTTAAGAGGTTGACGCGCTCTGCTACACCAGTCATGCCTATTACCTGACCTCCAACTAGTCTACGATCATCGGACTTTACGATGAGTTTGACATATATTGGTGTAGCCTCTGGGTGGTACGCAGGCTTATTTAAGGTGCGAATTCTAGCCGAGATAACCTCTATGCGTGCCTCTTCGGCCTTTTTCGTGGTTATCCCAGTAGAACCTATCACGAGTCCGCTTATGGATGTTACGAGGGTGTTGAGTGTTCCATCGAATTTTTCTTTCCAACCCACGGCATTTCCTCCCGCTATTCTACCCATTTTCATGGCGACCGATGCTGTTTGTGAGAGGGTTGGTTCCCCCGTTATAATGTTTCTCGTCTCCGCACAGTCCCCCGCAGCGAAGATGTTGGGATCGCTGGTGCGGAGATATTGGTCTACCTTTATCCCTCCAGTAGTACCCACTTCCAATCCAGCATTCTCCGCTAGCTCTGTCTCTGGTCTGGTACCTGTAGCCATCACTACCATATCTACAGGGTATTCCACCCCTCCGGAAAGGACCGAGTTGACGCTTCTCCCCCCTGCTATCTCATCCAGGGTTTGACCACAAAGTACGCGGACTCCTTCCTTTCTGAGTTTTTCGGCGACGAGTTCGCTCATATCTTTATCTAATGCGGAAGGTAAAATATGGGGCACCATTTCGATCAGTGTCACCTCGAGTCCTCTACGTCTGAGTGCCACCGAGGTCTCCACCCCTATCGCCCCGCCACCGACCACCACAGCCTTCTTCGCTTTTTTTGTAGCATTGATGATGGCATTTGCGTCTTCTACTGTTTTAACTTCGTACACTCCATCCAAGTCGATACCAG
The DNA here is from genome assembly GCA_003661465.1 of Hadesarchaea archaeon. Lineage (GTDB taxonomy): Archaea > Hadarchaeota > Hadarchaeia > Hadarchaeales > Hadarchaeaceae > B75-G9. Next base: position 6,690 of record QMWE01000003.1, on the reverse strand, counting down.
GTATCGGGGGCCTAAACGGGCGACCACCAGTAGCCAAGATGAGTGAATCGTAAGAAACAGTTTTCGTCCTCCCGCTTTTCAACTCTTTGGTCTTGACGATTTTCCTGTCCAGGTTTATCTCTTCGGCATCGCTTCCCAAGTGAAGCTCAACGTGAGGAGGCCTGATGTCCTCGATGAGTGAATGTAGAGCTATTTCTCCACTGATGGCGGATGGAATGTCACAGGGATGATAAAGAGGATAAGTCCTACGCTCGATGACTGTTATTTTTGCACTCCTATCGACGATCTTTGCTTGACGTGCAGCGTTAAAACCAGCGGATTCATGACCTATTATCACTACGCGGGTCAAGACCGCACCTTCGTGAGCATCTCGACGACTGGCATGCTTTCTCCGGACAAAAAGCTGATGCATGCTCCGCCGCCCGTGCTGACATGTTTTATCTTTTCAGCTATGCCAGCAGCCTGTGCAGCAGCGACCACATGACCTCCACCGATTATCGTGTAAGCATTGGAATTCGCCATAGCTTCTAGGATCTTGAATGTTCCGCGCTCAAAGCCTTTCTTTTCAAAAATCCCCAGCGGTCCGTTCGCGACCACCGTTTTTGCACCGCTGATTATTTTTGAATACTCGTCGATGGTTTTACTTCCTATGTCTCCGATTGCGAAATCGGTCGGAAGCTCGGCAACGTCCAGTTCTACGGGTTTCCCTTCCGAATCAACAACAATGTCTAAAGGAGTCTTTATCTTTTCACCATATCGGACGATCACGTTTTTTGCTCGCTCGATTACTTCCCCCAACCCTTTCTTGTTCAGTATCTCCATATTTTTGGGCCCCAAATCCTTTCCACCGGCTATTAGGAGAGCGTGCCCCACAAGCCCGCCAGTCAGAACGGTGTCTGCGATGTTTTTTTCGAGGACATGCTCAATTATCGTGAGTGAATCGTCGAATTTTGCCCCCCCAAGAACATATACACAGGGTTTTTCCGGTTCCAGCGCACGGCTCAATCCTTTTAACTCTTTTTCCATTAACCTTCCCGCATAAGTGGGCAGGACCGGACCAAATCCTACCAGAGAAGGCTGTTTTCTGTGAGCAGCGGCAAACGCATCGTTCACATAGATATCAGCTAGTTTTGCCAAACGCTGTACCAGATGAGTTTTGGACATCTCCTCGGGTTTTCCCTTGAGGGTTTCCTCTGCGTAGAACCTGACGTTTTCCAATAGCAGAATCTCTCCCGGGCGCATTTTCTTGATCGCCTCCCGAGCAGCAGGCCCGAGCACATCATCCATGTAGTCAACTTTGGAGCCAACAGCGTCGCTCAGTTTTCGTGCATGTTTTTCCAGCGTGGTAAAGTCGTCGCTACCCGGCCTTCCCTGGTGAGCAAGCACGACGACTTTTGCACCTTTTGAGGAGAGTTCCTTGATGGTAGGTGCGCACAAACGTATTCGTGTATCGTCAAGTATTTCACCGGTTTGCGTATTGATCGGAGAATTTATGTCAACTCTGAGAAGCACAGTTTTTTCCTTGACGTCCACCTCATCCAGAGTGGGGAATTTCAACACTTTCACCTCGCCTTGTTTCCATGGGCCAGTCACAATTTTTAACTGAGATTATAAACTGTCTGCGATTATATTACACATATCCACGAGCCTGTTTGAGTAGCCCCATTCGTTGTCGTACCATGAGACCACTTTAACGAGGTCTCCTCCGATCACATTTGTGAGTGTAGAGTCCACGATACTGGAGTGTGGATTTCCGGTAAAGTCGATTGAGACAAGGGGCTCCTCCACGTACTGGAGTATTCCTTTTAGTTCCCCATCTGCAGCCTCTTTGAGCGCAGCGTTGACCTCTTCAACGGTAGTTTTCTTCTTCACCACTGCGACGAGGTCCACCACAGAAACATCAGGTGTAGGTACCCGGAACGCCATGCCATCCATTTTGCCCTTTACGGATGGCAAGACCAATGCGGTCGCTTTGGCTGCCCCTGTGCTTGCAGGTATTATGGATAGTCCAGCGGCTCTAGCACGTCTAAGGTCTTTATGGACCAAATCGAGCAATCTCTGATCATTCGTGTAGGCGTGAGCTGTGGTCATGAGTGCCTTTTCCACCCCGAACTTTTCGTCGAGAATCTTCATCACAGGTGCGAGACAATTCGTGGTGCACGAAGCCAGTGAGATTATGTTATGATTTTTTGGATCGTAATCTTTATGGTTGACCCCTATGACGATCGTCACATCTGGATCTTTGGCTGGAGCTGATATCAGGACTTTTTTAGCTCCCGCTTGGAGGTGTTTTGAAGCACCTTCCTTACTTCTGAAGACCCCTGTAGATTCTATGACCAGGTCTACCCCCAATTCTTTCCAAGGAAGTTTGGCTGGGTCCTTTTCTGAGAGGTATTTTAGTCTCTCGTTTCCAACAACGATCGCTCCATCCTCAACCTTTACGTCAGTGTTTAACTTCCGGAAAACTGAATCGTATTTCAGGAGATGGGCAACGGTCTTTATATCTGAAAGGTCGTTGACCGCCACGCATTCAAATTTTCTTGGCTTTGAAAGAGATGCCCGATAGAAAATCCTTCCTATTCTGCCGAAACCATTTATCGCGACCTTCATCCAAACCCTCCTTATGCCCTCACAAAAGGAGTTATTTAAACTTTTCGTCGATGTTTTCCGTTAACTTGTCGATTGAGGTGGCATTTTGATGCTTGGTGGCATTGTCTCATTTTTTAGACACTTCACAATTTTGAGAAAGTTTAAAAGATGGGAGGGGTCATTAGATTGGGGGAAGTACTTGGGCGAAACCATCCTCATTGAGACCATAACCAAATTGTTCAAGAATGGTGTTCGTCGTGGAGGAACCAGAATTTCGTTAAATGTACTAGCAAGACGTCTAAAAACGTCTAGACAGACCGCGGCGCGCAGGCTTGCAGAGTTGGAGAAAAAAGGTTTAATTGAGAGAAGGCTCGAAACTCGTGGCCAGATCGTCCGGATCACCCCAGAAGGTCTAGCGCTTCTCCGCACATTTCACAGAGAACTGACATCTATAATAAAACCGATCCAGCGCACGATAAAACTCTCCGGTAAAGTCGTCACAGGTATTGGAGAAGGAAAATATTACATGAGCCAACTCCCATATATCAAACAATTCGAGAAGGAAATTGGATTTACTCCTTATCCTGGGACTTTGGACATTAAGCTTGAAGAGGACTCGGTCGGGATTAAGGAAATGCTCCATCGTCTACCATCTGGAGAGGTTCAAGGTTTCGAGACGAAAGAGCGCGTATTTGGTAAAGTCAAGTTTTTCCCAGCCAAGATCAAAAATGTGAAGGCAGCTGTGGTGCTTCCTCTCCGAGGGCACCACACGGATATTTTGGAGATAATAGCCGCCCACAACCTTCGCAACACTCTCAAGCTGAAAGATGGAGATCTCGTCCAAGTGGAGGTGGAAGCATAATGATGGAAAATGCCCTCAAGGAGATGAAATCCGGAAAGTTTGTACTTTTACACGATTCAGAAACCCGAGAGGACGAAATCGACATGATAATAGCTGCGGAGTTCGTTGGGCCATCAGAAATTGTCACTATGAGGCAGCACGGAGGGGGGCTTATCTGCGTTGCCTTGCATCCAACCATCGCAAGAAACATTGGTCTTCCGTACATAACTGAGGTTTACGACGTTGCATCGTTCAAATTTGACATACTTGCCGCCACTCGGCCTCACGATATTCCATATGACGAACGCTCTGCATTTTCGTTGTCAGTGAATCACCGTAAGACATTTACTGGAATAACCGATGTAGATCGTGCGCTCACCATACGAGAATTAGGTAGGATAGGAATGAAAGCACTCAATGGCTCTGCGGTTGAGGAATTTGGAAAGAATTTCAGGAGCCCGGGCCACGTTCCCCTATTGCGCGCCGCCGATGGACTACTAAACGAACGGAAGGGGCATACTGAGTTATCGGTTGTGCTGGCCAAACTAGCTGGAGTTACACCAGTGGTAGCCATATGTGAAATGCTGGATGCCCAAACGAATCGTGCCCTTTCAAAAAAAAGGGCTGAGAAGTACGCTGAAGAGCACGGATTGATACTATTGAATGGTACAGAAATCATATCTAAATTTCAGGGGGTATGAGCACGAAACGGGTTGGGATTGTTGATACCACGTTCGCCCGGTATGATATGGCCCGTGCGGCAATGGAGGAACTGAAACAGCTCTGTAGTGTGAAACTTGAACGCCGCACGGTTCCAGGGATAAAGGACTTGCCCGTAGAGAGCAAAGTACTACTCGATGGTGGATGTGACTTGGTGATGGCATTTGGAATGCCGGGAAGCAAACCTATAGACAAACAGTGTGCCCATGAGGCATCGCTTGGACTGATCATCGCCCAGCTGCTTACGAACAAACACATTATAGAAGTTTTCGTGTTCGAGGATGAGGCATCTACAGATCAGGAATTGGCTGAATTGGCGGACCGTCGGGCACGCGAACACGCCAGAAACGTATACCGTTTGTTATTCAAACCGGGCGAGCTGACGAAACTGGCTGGCACCGGACAGAGGGAAGGCGGTCCGGATGCTGGACCATTAAGGAGGTGAGGAAGTGATAAAGTTAGGTCTGGTGGTCTCGGAATGGAACTTTGATGTCACCGGCCCGATGAGGGATTTCGCTAGACAACATGCGGAATTTTTGGGCGCAGAAGTGACTGTTGAACTCATGGTTCCAGGGGTATACGAATTGCCGTTAGCTGCCAAGAAACTGATAGAAAGAGACGATATAGATGCAGTAGCTGCTTTAGGCGCAGTGATCGAAGGCGAAACCGAGCACGACGAGGTCGTCATGCAGCATGCCACGCGGAAATTGATGGATCTGGCAGTTCAATCTGGAAAACCGGTGACACTCGGAATCTCTGGACCGGGCATGACGCGCATCCAAGCGTTGGAACGCGTAAATGACTATGCCAAACGCGCGGTAGAGGCTGCCGTGAAAATGGCAAAAAGATTGAAGGCGGTCTGAGGTTGTCAAAGGAGATAGGTGTTTTAGCAATTGGTTCGCACGAGGAGAGGCACGGAGCGGCTTTACCTCCAGATACGGACGCGAAGATAGCCACATATGTGGCACGGGAAGCATCGAAGCGCACGGGAGCAAAATTTTTGGGTGTGCTAAAAAAGTCCTATGAATTTCCTGGAATAAATACAGGAGTTCACCACGAACTTGCGGAAGTCCTAGATGAACTTCGTTCCGTTCTGAAGGAAACGAAAAAGATGGGAATAAAGGCCGTCGTGATCGTCAATGGGCACGGTGGGAACATTCCTCTTCGAGAGCACGTGCCCCTGCTGGAAAAAGAGCTCGGAATGCGTCTTGTCTTCAACAGCAAGATCATCGAGCTTGAGGGCCCACACGCTGGGACGGTTGAGCTGAGCATGGGTGCAGCACTGGGAATAACAGATGAATCTAAAATAGATGAACACACGGATTTCACCAAGTACCCCGAAGTAGGTTTTGTAGGGTTACGGGAGGCGAGAAAGCGATATAGGTGGGCCGAGAAACTGGCACATCAGGTCGAAAAAGAGGGTGTAGCTGTAGACAGGGAGATGGGTTTAAAGTTGCTTGAACTCGCGATCGATGAAGTTGTGCGTGATATTCATAAACTGCAAATCTAACTTTTTAGTCTTTGCCTCCAATTCTACAAGAGGGTCGAAGTGGAGATCATCGTTTTGATATTTTGCTTGCTTTTGGGATTGGTAGCAGGAATATCATCGGGAGCATTTGGGATAGGAGGTGGAACTATAACCACCCCTGCCCTTCGGGATATTTTGAGGGTCAATGGTCATATAGCGCTTGGGACTCCTCTGCCGATGGTCATCCCCACTGCAGTCTCAGGTGCGCTGGTGTATCATAGAAGGGGATTGATCAAATATAGGGTCGGAGCTATATGTGCATTAACTGGGTCCATTTCATCCATGGCTGCTGCATACATGACAGTTTACTTCAGTGGAAAGGTTCTGATGTTAATAACAAGTTTATACATCGCTGTGGTTGCCATCAAATTTGCGTTAAAGGGCAAAAAAATGCGTAGAACTAATGTATCGCATGGGGCGTTTCTGTTTCGGGCCATGCTAGTGGGCGCTGTTGCTGGGACTCTCTCTGGATTTTTAGGTGTAGGCGGTGGAGTAATTTTAGTGCCGGCGATGATGCTTTTGTTAGATCTACCCATCCACGAGGCAATTGGGACTTCACTAATGGTGATGGCCATATATGTGATTCCTGGGTCAACTATCCATTTCTTTTTGGGTCACGTTGATGTGGTACTTTTAATTCCGGTTGTCTCAGGTTCAATCTTGGGATCACAGGTTGGAGCCAGGATTGCTGTTCGAACAAGAGAACGGATGTTGAAGCTTTCATTTTCAGTGTTTTTGTTTGTAATCGCGGTGTTCATGGCAATCTTTGAGTTGATGTGAAGACTCATCGTATATGTTTGAGCTCTTTTCCTATCTCAAGCAGAGCCCATGCCCATATTAGGGATTCAAAACTCTTTATTAACTCTCTATTGTCCAAAAAATGGGCTGAATCGTCATAATAGGCCTTGATATTTGCGAATAATTTCATGCCATCAGATGTGACAGGTTTTACATCGGACATGGCTTCATTAAGTTTTTTGGACCACTTCTGGATCTCGCTAAGAAGGTCCTT
>QMWE01000002.1 GCA_003661465.1 Hadesarchaea archaeon | reverse complement strand
CCTCCTGAAAAGGATCAGACGTAACGACCCGTACAAGCTTGTCTTGGTGAGCGGCTTGCACTACGCAAGGGACCTGAGCTGGGCCGTGAAATATCCGATAGCGGATAATAACGTGGCCTACAAGAGAACCTCATACTACGAGTGGAACCCAAAGATAGAAAACCTGCCGATAATTTTTGCCGAAACCGACGAATATCCGCTGAGAACGCTGGACTCCATGGGCATCAGCTGGCTGGCATACTGCTTTAGTGCTGAATGGTCTCCGAACCTCCTCCTCGATTACGATAATTTCACACCGAGTGTTTACGGCCGTGACGTAATGGGATTTCTCAGCGGCAGCCCTCCTGTCATGACAGGCGCACGGGTCATGGAGCTTGTCCTAGCAACCTCGATTATCGGAGTCTGGATCTCGGTCTGGCGACTTAATCCGAAGAGACGTAGCTCTCGTGAGGTGTACATCCATTCACTCTCAAAATTCCTACACGAATTTGAGAAACAATTTTTAGAGGTATATTTTGGTGAGAAAAATAATAAAAAAGACCATATTTAGCTATACCGACGTTTATAAGCGTATATACTCTCTTAAATCAATATAACTGTTATATTTTTTCTTTTTTTTCGGTGACTTCTCCTTCAACCTTTAAATACCAGTCCGTGTTCTCTAGAGTTGAATAAAGAGGCGGAAAAATGCTGTCATTTTCGCAAAAAGTGAGGGTGGGACTTGAACTCCTCAGTTTGTGCCAGAGAAACGCGCTGGTGAGACACTACATTTCGATGATGCTGATGGTGGCTCCCAGATACCGGCAACTGTTCAAGTTCACGATGGGCATAAAGCTGTAGTCTTCCCTCACTCTTCAAACAACTTACCCGCGTATTCTCTTATCCTGTTCATGGTGATTATCTCGTATGGGAGATAGGGCACGGTGAGGATCTTTAGATCTCCATATTCCCGATGGATTCTCGCCATGTTTTGCTCTTGTTCCCTACGCTTGAGCTCACAAAAACGACACTTACATGGTGTAATTATTTTGTTCACGACGACACGCTTTATCGTGATGTTATAACGTTCCGCAGCTTCTCGCAGCTGTTTGCCCTCGTTGATGGACAGACGTTCCGGGTTTAGGACCAAAATGAGTTCAGTCTTTCCGCTGGCAAGCATCTTTTCGATTTCCGCTGTGACCTTCCCAAGTCTCTTGAATGCTTTTACGATTTTTGGCTCACCTTTCCTACCGAGCCATGACCTCAGGGTCTGAAGAGGATGTTTTAACTTCATGTAAAGGCCAAGTCCATGGGACATCGCTGCACTCATTTTCTTAGAGAGCGAAAGCAGACGAAGGGTGTGGGCGGTGGGGCTGGTGTCCCACACGACGACATTATAATCTCCTCCGACGAAACGTCTGATTTTATCAAGCGCGAAGAGCTCGTCCACACCACTTATCATCTCCAGCGGTAAGTCTTTCGTGAGTTCCTCATCGAGCCAAGAACCGAGAGCATCGAGAAATATCTTCCGATATTCCTGTTCTACCCTCTTGGTGATTTTCTCTATGTCCAGCTCTATGGCATGCAGATCTTTGCTTAACTTGGTTATCTCCCCACCTATCCGTTTGTTGAATATCCCGGACAGGGATTGAGTCGGGTCGCTTGATACAAGAAGCGTCTTTTGACCGTTTTCGGAAAAATGGGTGGCTATGGCTGCCGCTACTGTGCTTTTTCCGGTTCCACCTTTCCCGCTACACAAGATGAGCCTAGCCTTATGTTTCCGGACCATTTTCATCCCGGCATGACAAATTGCCGTATGCTGAGGCGCTATCACTCAGCTTTCTTCAGTCTTATAGTGATATTGGCGGGAACTTTCCCAGTTTTCTTTGTTCCAAGCTCAACTTTGACCTCCAACTTCCCTTGCTGGATCAAGTTCAAGACCCTATCCATTATATCGGCCAGTCCCATACTTTTGAGCGCGTCTCCTAAGCTCAGGCCAATCTCGATAGCTGGCTTTTTCTTTTTCTCCCCCAACACGCCCTCACCATTTGTTTCTTTCTCGTTAATTCTATATCATCTTATTGGTCTGAAGCTTCGAAAAAATGTTAAGTTCTAGCTTTATAGATTTCAGTGGGTCGGGACGTGCTCTCGTCTGAGGTTAAGTGGTTGCAGGACGTGATTCCTCAGGGAATGGACGAACTTGGAATATTAGGTAAGATCAGGATAACCCACACTCCTTCAAGTTCCCTTTGTCTCATATGCAAGGGCGGACGGATGCTGTGCGGAAAATCCTACTGTCCCATCATTGCTAAAGCTAGGTCGATGGTTCGCCCAATGCTGCAGACCATCTCCTCCCACATAGAAGGTACTACCCCACCAGGAGTATTTGTGGGCCGAATTGGATACCCAAAAGTATACATTGGACCCATGGTACCACCGTACCGTGGTGACACCGAAATCCTAGATACGCCCGAGCTTTGGGGAAACAAAGGGATCCAAGATATAATCGACTATCGATTTTCACTCATCCGGGGAAAGGCTAGGGCAAACGTTTACGACGCTAGGGATGGAGGGAGATTGCTTGATTCACTTCGGGAAATAGCGATGGGTAAGCACCCGGTCGATGCAGAAGCCGTGCTCACAAAACCTCCTCATAACACCATCACCCTGAGCGGGGAGGTTCAACCGTTTGGACCTTCTGCTCCGCTGAAGTCCTTCACAGCATCTGATGTGAGCGTCGACCGCCGTATCGAGGATGCCTTCTATGACAAAGACCTTAAAGCCGCTGATGCGGTTCTCGAACTCTACCACGACGAGGTTTTGGTCACACGAATTCAGCGAGCCTTTAGTCTTGGGATGTTTGGTAGGACGAAACATAGAAAACTGGTTCCAACACGATGGAGCATAACCGCTGTAGACTCCATAATCTCCCAAGCGCTTATCAACCAGATAAAAGACCAAGATACGATAGATGAATACCGCGTCTATTCCTTCTCGCGTCTCGATAATTTGTTCGTGGCGATTTTGTTTCCAGAACGATGGTCATTCGAATGGATCGAAGCTTGGTTCCCCGGGACGACGTGGAACCCTAACACCAAAAGAGATAAAGCAGAGATGATGAGCGATTGGGAACCATATCAAGGACGTACGAATTATCCGGATATAGGCGGGTGCTATTACGCGTGCAGACTCGCCGTAGCCGAACACTTGAACCAAGAACGGCGTCAAGCCTCTGCGCTCGTCATCAGAGAGATCCATCCTGGATATATTTTACCTCTAGGCGTTTGGTTCACGCGTCAGTCCGTCAGGGAGATGTTCAGGGTAAAACCGCAGAAATTTGGCAGCTTACAAGAGGCACTTGACCACGCGATGAAAAGATTAACCATCCCGTTCAGAAAATGGGTCGAAACAAGTGAACTCCTAAAACGTGAACTGTTTCAGAGGAAGCTGAGGGATTTCATCACATGAGTGTAAAATACTCGTTCGTAACGTGTAAGACGGCCCTCTCGACCAGCAAGCTCCCCGGATTGACTTATTCACTGAATCCCTACATCGGGTGTGAACATGGATGTAGGTACTGCTATGTTCCAGGAGTCCTCAACGACAGAAAACTTGCGCTTGAATGGGGCCAGAGTGTTAAAGCGAAAAAAAATATCCCCGAAGTGCTAGCTCAAGAGGTGAAAAAAAAGCCAAAAGGTGTTGTCGGGGTCAGCACTGTATGTGATCCATACCAACCGATAGAAGCAAGGCTGGAGCTCACCAGAAAGTGCATAGACATCCTAGCACGACAGGATTTTCCAGTTTCCATACAGACGAAGTCTGAGTTGGTCCTGCGTGACATTGATCTGATAGTTCCAGGAAAATTTGATGTAGGAGTGACAATAACCACGATGAACAGAAAACTGGCTAGATGGTTAGAGCCGAACGCTGCGTCGCCAGATAAACGTGCCCAAGTACTCGAAGAGTTTTCAGCTAAAGGCGTGGAGACCTGGCTCTTCTTAGGCCCTATCATTCCAGAAATCAACGATTCCGAACAAAGCATTAGGGAAGTGATAGAAGTAGCTGCACGAACAAAAAGCTTGGTACTCTACGACAAGCTTAATCTAAGACAATGGGTGATGGAAAGACTAAATGATACTATGGAAAAGATAGATCCCCGCCCGCCTGATCAGGAGGCAAAACTCATCCGCAAGCTATCGGAAATATGGCATGAGACTCAAACGAGAATCGAAAGCACATGTAAAGAAAAAGGAGTCAGGTGTGAGCCTGCCTTTTCAAAAAAATGAATAGATGGAGCCGCCGGTGGGGATCGAACCCACGACCTATCGCTTACAAGGCGATCGCTTTTGGCGTGTTCAAGCACACTGCCAGCTGAGCTACGGCGGCCCAGACAAAATTCTCGTTTCAGGAAAAAAGACCTTTCATTTCTGAAACTTTAGCACTCCATTGACGATATCTTGAAATGCTGCCCGTTGATCCTTGGCTTTGACCACACCCGAGGCTATCAGCACCCCTTCGGCTCCGAGCTCCAAAGCTTTTGTGACATCATCTCCGGAAGTTATCCCGGCACCGCAGAGCACTTTTATCTCTGGGTTTTTTTCCTTGACGACCTTAACGGAATCTCTCACAATTTCCGGTTTGGCTGTAGAGACGGATACGCCGGACCCTATGAGCTCGGGAGGTTCCACAGCTATCATGTCTGGGGCGAACTCGGCTATCTTCTTGCTTTCCTCAATGTCTGCCGTGCACGCTATTGTGTGCAGCCCCACCTCCTTGGCTCTTGTGATGATGGCTTTTACTTGGTCGTGGGGAAGCTTGTGTTCGGAATGGTTGACCAATGTTCCAGCAGCCCCTCCTGCCTTTGCAGACTCTGGAGAGATGAAACCAGTGTTTCTTCCAGGTTTTATGGGATCGACATGTTGTGCAAGAACGGGGATATCTACTTTACCTGCGATGATGGCAAGGTCTACCGTCTGCGGGGACACTGCTGCCTGTACTCCGCTCTGTTTGCTTATATTGGCGATGAGCTCTGCGAGTTTGACCGCTCTTTCGCCGGTGGCTTCTTGGTATGTCTTGAAGTTTACGACCACTATTGGAATTTTCATCATGTACGCACCTCTCATTTTCCGTCGCATTTGTATAAAAATGTTGATGGTGCCGGGGGCGGAGATCGAATCCGCGACCTCCAGATTTCCCATCATCCTGTGATCAGTACTCATAATCGCGCGGAGAGATTATGAGTCTGGCGCTCTTACCAACTGAGCTACCCCGGCCTATTAGAAATTCGTGCGACCGACCCTTAAATTTTGCCACGCATAAACCTGAGAAAATCCATTTTTGATTTCAGTATCGTATACCCATCCTCATGTCCTACCACGACTTCATCCGCCATTCCCACGAACAATCCGTTTTCCACGACTCCAGGCACGTTGTTGATACGTTTTTCAAGCCTCGAGGGAACCGAGATCGAACGGAATTTGACATCCACGACATAATTGCCGTTATCCGTCAGGAATGGTTCTCCACTTGCCCCCAACCTGAGGATCGGTTTTCCAAGAACCCCCAATTTCCGGATGGTATACCCCACGGCGAATGGCAGTATCTCCACTGGCACGGGCGCACGTTCTCCCAGCCTTCGGACGAGTTTAGTCCGGTCGACCACGATGACCACATGTTTCGCTGCTCCAGCGACTATTTTTTCCCGAGTATGTGCTCCCCCCCTTCCTTTTATCATGTCAAAATTCGCATCCACCTCATCAGCGCCGTCGATCATCAGGTCAAGCTTGTCGTGAACATCGAGAGAACTCAGTTCAAGACCTAAATCACTTGCAAGGCGTTGGATGGTGGAGGAGCTCGGGATGAAGACGGCACTGGATTTCATTCTAGCCAGGATTTGGACGACTTTCATCATCGTGGTTCCTGAACCCAGCCCCACGACCATTTCGTCTCGGACCATCTTTACAGCTGCTTCTGCAGCCGAGTGTTTCCAGATCTCCGTGGTCAGTCCGCTTCCCCCACTTCACCTTTTACGTCTAAAAGAGTTAAATATCACTACCAATAGTAGTGGAGAATGGTGGTTCAATGAAGCGCACCGTGCCGGTCAAGGACGCCATGACGAGGAAAGTTCTCACAGCGGGCCCGAATACCACAGTTGCTAGGGCAGCCAAGCTCATGGCCGATCGGGGTGTCGGGAGCATCATCATAGTGAAGGGTAAAAAACCGATTGGCATCCTGACCGAGAGAGATCTACTTATGAAAGTCGTCAGCACCGATTTGAAACCAAGCAAGATACGTGTCGGCAAAATAATGTCAAAACCTGTCGTTTCAATAAGGCCCGATGCCGATATAACAGAGGCAGCCCGTCTAATGGCCAAAAGCAGGATCAGACGTTTACCTGTAGTTGAACGTGGTGATTTGGTTGGTGTCATCACCACAAGTGACATTACTGCTATCTCTCCGGAACTCATGGAAGTTCTGAGTCGGCCAGAGGTGCTCGCAAAAGATGAAATAGAGGAGAGCGTCTGCGAAGCCTGTGGAGAGGTAACCACCAACCTTTATGAAGTCAACGGGATGTGGGTTTGCGAAAATTGCAGGGATACAATGGGCGGGTAGATGGTGAAATGGGATGCCGGGACGTGCTTGCACGGACCAGCGTCAAGGAGGTCATGCGCCCGTGCTTCCCGTTCGTCAGTTCTCGTGATTTGGTCACCCATGCAAGGGCCCTCATGCGCTCCAATGGACTCAGAACTTTACCCGTTGTTGATGGTGGAAGGCTGGAAGGCATCCTGACGTCGCGGGAAATAATGCGGTTGACATCTACTAGATCAAATTTACTGGTTAGGGGAATAATGCTTCCAATTCAGTTCATGGCCACGTCAGTAGATAGTCTGCTTGATTTATCAAGGGAAATGATCAGAGTAGAAGCTTCAGATGTACCTGTTGTCCAGAATCGTGTGGACAGAACCTTGATCGAGATGGTCGGATTTGGCGATATCCTCAGAAAGCTGAGAGGGCCTGTGAGACTCACTCTGCCTGGGAGAGAAATCATGACACGCAATGTTATCACATGTACACCTGAGGATGAAATCCCTGTGGTCTGGGATGCGATGGAAAATACAACTTGCTCTGGGCTGCCCGTAGTACGTTTTAACAAGAGGAAGCATCGCCGAGACGTTACCGGAATGATCACACGTTCAGATATCATCCGCTCAGGAGTGACGAGACTCGAGGAAGAGTCAGATAAAGGGAGGTTTAGGTCCCCCCCGCGTGTAAAATCTCTCATGCGGACACCTGCGATAACAGCTACTCCAGACATGTCCGTGAGCGAGGCAATAGAGGCAATGCTGGACCGAGATATTGACCGTCTTCCGGTCCTATCCAGAAATGGGTTGATCGGAATCGTGAGTCGTTCTGACGTCATAAGAGTCGTCTGTGGTGAGTGAATGAGACGTATCCCGCATTACAAATCACGTGATCGGGGCCCGCTTGAATTCGGATCGAAACTACACAGAGAGGAAGGCAGTATAATGTCCATCATACAAAGACCAACTGCGACAGTTCAACTCACCACCCCAATAAAAAAAGCTGCAGAGCTGATGGTGAAACACAAGGTGCGAAGGCTACCCGTGGTAGAACCTGGAACACGGAAATTGTCTGGCATCCTTCGCTCGCGTGACGTTATAGATTTTCTGGGTGGAGGTGATAAGTACAAGATAATCGAGAGAAAATTCAAAGGCAATTTTTTCTCAGCCGTAAATGAGTCCGTGAGGTTCATAATATCCAGTAATCTGGTGTTCGGGACGTCGGAAATGTCCATAGAAGATGCGGTCGGACTTCTTCTCAGAACTGGGGTTGGAGGTCTACCTATCTTGGATGGGAACTCTAGGATCTTGGGAATGGTATCGGAACGTGATCTCGTTTCTTACATCCCGCCTGTCACCGGAATCCCGGTGAGCTACTACATGAATAGACATGTCGTCACGGCTGAGCCGTCTTTATCTATCCGTGGGGCGGCCCGTAGGATGATTTCTCGGGGGTTCAGAAGGCTCCCTGTTACATTAAAGCGTGAGCTTGTCGGGATCATTACCACGATGGACATCCTTCGCTACTTTGGAAGCAGTGAGGTATTCAGACGAATGAGCTCCCAAAGCGTGGACGAGGCGATGGCTGTAACCGTCCAGGAAATAATGACAAGAGACGTCCTCCATGTTTCTCCCGAGGTGGATATCGGGGAAGCCGCCACCCTCATGAGGGAAAGGGGTTGTGGTGGAATACCCGTCGTCTCCGGAGAAGAACTGGCCGGAATAATCACCGAGCACGATTTGCTGAGAGCGCTAGTGTAACAGCTGTTTTGATCCTCAATGTGATCGGTCTCAAGTTGAATCGCTCGAGATGGCGGAGGACTGAATTCAGTCGTGATGTGTCAACATTTTTAAAATTTTCATACCAAGCTATGGTTGTGCGGCCGTGGTCCAGCCTGGTTAGGACTCAAGCTTCCCATGAGGTTTCGGGAAAAGCTTGCTGCGCGGGTTCGAATCCCGCCGGCCGCACCACAAAACCCTCTTAAGAAATTAGCGGCAGCACGTCATTCATAATGTAATTGATGAACTCCTCGGGGTCGATTTGCGTGAACAATGTTACCACACAATTCCTAGTTATTCCTACCGTGAACCCACGTTTCTGCACCTCGAACACACAGTACCATATCTTTCCGTGTTTTAGATACTCGTGATAGAGCTTGGTATCTGCGAGCCCAGAGCCCGCGAGTGCGAGTTTTCCTATATCTGGGAGGTCAACTTCATCGAACCATATGAGCTTGGTCGCCCGTGGATTGGACTCATGCAGTTCCTTGAGCGTCTCGTGCGTGATCTTGACCTCGACGATCGCACCGGTTTTTATGAACAGGATCTCGCTGAGTTTGTTTGCCACGTAGTTGGTCAGCAGTTTCTTCACTCCTCTAGCTTTTGAGGGCGCTAGTACCACCAAGAAAGTTCTCCCACCAGACCGTTTGATGAGGAAGGGCACTTCCTCCGTGACCACGGTCTCCACGAGGCCCCTCTTGTAATATCGGCTGAGCACGAAATCCCTGCTGAAAATCCCTCTGAGCACCTCTCCATCCATTTTTAGGTCGAGTATCTCCGTAGTGAGCTTTGTGCGTTTATCTCCGGATTCGTATGGTTCTTCCTCCGAAAAATCTTTGAGCTTCTTGGCCGCGATGGACAGTTCTATGGGTTCTTTAAATTCGAATATCTTGGCCACCAGCACCATCGAGTTACCCCCACATTTAAAGGGATAATTCCACCAGTTTATAACTGGTGGTCGAGCGAGTAACTGACGTAATTCTACATTTATTCACCATTTCAGGGATTTTTTGACAAAATGAGCGAGGATTTTTCCCCGAATTTTCCGTTGCTTTCGGTGAAGGGTGTTCGAAAATGGCTTAACCCTCACCCAACGGTTTTCAATCAGGAGATGAAAATGCTGGTTCGGAGGACGGTCAAAGTCCCGATTCACTACGCCACCACGAAGAGCAAGCTGCATGTGCTCGACAAGCTGACAGCAAAACTGACCTACGGGGTCAGGCTCTGGAGCGAGTTGATCGAGGAGCACGGGATCCGGACGAAGAAGGAGCTGCAGCGGCCGGAACACCAGCACCTCGTGCGGGAACAGGCGGGACTGTCGGCAGGGTTTGTCCAGCAATGCGGAAACAGGGCCTTCTGGATGTGGGAATCTTATCGAGAGCTTCACGCAGGGTGGAGGCGAGCAGTTGAGCGAGCGAAGAGGAAAGGAGATCAGAAGCGGTTGCAGAAGCTGTTGAAGCGGGAGCCATCCAAGCCTTTTCACAACAGCGAGGCCAAGAAGATCCCGACCAGATTTGATTACAGGACCGGGAGAGTCGAGCGGAGCGAACGCGCGAAGCTCAGCCCATGGCTTGTCCGCATTTCCACTTTGAAGAAGCGTGAGACGATTAAATTTTTCTTAACCCGGCAAAGTATCACCTCAAACTCCTGGAGAGAGGAGAAATCAGAGACTTCCAGCTCGTGAAGCGTTGCAAGAAGTATTACGCTCATATTGTGGTGCAATATGAGGTTGAGGATCGGCCCGTCCATGCTGTTCTGGGAGTTGACCTCGGCATCAGGCGGAGTGCGGCGACCGTGTTGCTGCGCCCCGATCGGCCCCTGAAGCGCGAGGACTTCTCGGTGATCCGGGACGGGCCAAAACGGCAGCTGCTGAACTGGCTGAACGAACGGGCTGCAGAGCTACGGCGAGCGAAGAAGTGGAAGGCGTTGAAGCGGATCCAGGGAAAGCGGCGAAGGATTGCTGAGTACTTCGACAGGCTGACGGCAAAGCGGATTGCGGACATCTCCGGGAACTGTCTGGTCGTAATTGGTTACCCGAAATGGGTCAGGGCAAACAACTACCGAGGAAACGGAAAGCGGTGGCTGAGGCGGAAACTTACAGGGTGGTCTTACGGGAGAATAATCAGGTACATTCGAGAAGAGTGCGCTGAAAAGGGAATCAAAGCCATAGAGTCAGATGAGCGGTGGAGTTCCATGATCTGTCACCGATGCGGATCAAGAAATACGGAGAGGCCGATCCAATCGATTATCCGGTGCTACAGCTGCGGGCTCATCTACAACGCTGACTTCAACGCTGCCGTGAATATCGGCTCCAGTTTTTCGGCAGGGCCCTGGAGCCGAGGGGTGCAGCTGAACCACCCCGAGCTGCGGGTGATCCGGCCGGAGAGGTCGGGGAGCGCAGAAGCCGCCGGTCTTTGACCAGCGGAGGTTCACATACTCGACTTCCTTTAAACCTGAATACATAAATTAAGTTGGTATCTATGCCTACGAGGGCCTTGGTCCGGGAGATAATACTCGAAAATTTCATGTCCCACGAGTATTCCAGGGTTCCCCTCAGTCCAGGACTCAATTTGATCTGCGGACCCAATGGTGCGGGCAAGTCGTCCATATTGCTTGGTTTGGCCGTGGCTTTGGGACAGACCTATACCGAACGCTCCAGAAAGCTCAGTGACCTCATCCGTAGGGGAAAGGATCTCGGGCGTGTTAGCATAGTCTTCGACAACTCCGCCAACGACGGCAAACGCCCCATCCCCAGCATAAATTCAGACACGATCGTGCTCTCTCGCTACCTGAATCGAGATGGCACATACTGGCATGAGATAAATGGCAGAACTGTCAGCAAGGGGGAGGTACTGAGGCTCCTTCGCCGGCTTTCGATCAACCCAGATAACATGCTCATCATAATGCATCAAAACATGGTTGATCTATTTGGGGCGATAGATCCCACCGAACGGTTGACGCTCGTGGAGGAGGCTGTAGGCCTTCGGGAGTACCGCGAACGGATCTTGGAGGCTAGGGAAAAGCTTTCCCATACACTGAGTGAGGAGGAGTCCACACGAAATCTGCTCGAAAAAGCCCATGAGACTCTACGTTACTGGGAGGGGGAATACCAGCGCTTTCGGAAAAAGCAGGAACTCCTGGAGACGAAGAATAAGCTGGAGCTCGAATACGCTTGGGCAAAATGCATCAGACAGGAGGAAGCGGTTGAAATTCTCCGCTCTAAATTAGACAGGTTGAACGGTGAGTTGGGGGAGGTTGTCAGGGAGCTGAGTGAAAACTCCAAGAAGGAAAAGGAGTTGGAGGGGAGGCTCAGGGAACTGGAATTTGAGCTGGACAGCGCATACCAAAGATTGATCGAACAAGAACGAATACAGGCCGAGTCGGAGGCAAGGGTCAAGCTGATGGAGTGGATCCGCAGCTCTCTGCGATCGGTCGGAGCAGAACCAGCGGAAATGGTGAAAAGTTTCTCAGCAGAACTCGAGCGAGCTCGGAGTAGTTCCGTCGAGGCCGGCACGCACGCGAAGGAGACGAGATCCAAGCTCATCAGGATAAAGGAGGAAAATGAGCAAGTTCATGAGATCTATATAAGCTCCCGAGTCAGGGGAGCAGTTCTGGGTCTCAGACGAGAGCTCCTCGAGAGGGATGTTTCTGCGGTTCGGTCAGAGCTGCGCAGAGCCAGACGAGAGCTTGAACAACTCGAGAATGAGGCTAAGAGAATCGGTCCTAGGGTAGAGACCGAGCGAAAGCCCCAGGAGATCTTGGACGAGCTGAAGTTCACGAACATGCAGATTGCAAATCTTGCCGACGTTTCTCCCGATGTTGAACGGATGTATTTGAACTACAGAAGCACGTTGAAAGAACTGGAGACAAAAGCCGAAGTCGCTGCGGCAAATCGACGTCGGGCACTTGAAGAATTGGAACTGAGGAAACAGCGGTGGGTTGACGAGATAAATGGACTGTTTCGGGAGCTCAAGAAAAAGTATGCCGAAGTGTTGGAAAAGGTCCACGCCGTTGGTGACGTTCGAGCGGTTAACCTCCAAGACATAGATGAAGCCGGGTTGGAGTTACTCGTTGGATTTAAAGGCGCCGCGCCTCAGGTGCTTGATGCGTACACCCAAAGTGGAGGAGAACGCACCACAGCGATCATGTGTTTTCTGTTGGCACTTCAACAACGGATTCAATCACCGATTCGCGCGATTGATGAATTTGAGGCCCATCTCGATCCGCGCAACCGAGAGGCGATATTTTCTGGAATCATAGATTTTATGAAGGGAGAAAAGACCCAGTGCATCGTTATAACTCCCGGTCAGCTAGTGAGCCTAGAAGGTGTGCCTCACGTGATAACCGTTCAAAATCTCGCGGGTTCTTCCCGAGTGAAGGTGGCAGTTTAAATGAAGGGTGAACAGCAAGAGTTGATGCTCAGGATAATCGACCTTTGCGAATCCGTGAAGAAGAGAGGGCTGGATCCCTTCGACGTGGAGGTCCGTGAATTCTTTGATAGGCTTAGGGAGCTCTTACCGAAACTCCAAAGACAGAGTGAGCTTTATCTGGATATCCAAGCCGTGCTTGGTCTGGCGGAAGTCGTTTTTCAGCAGGAGGAATGGATCAAACACAAATCGTCTATGCTTTATCTAGATCCGCTGTTGATAATGCTAAAGCTGCACGCGTTGTCCATAAGGGATTTGGCAGAGATCTTGGTACGCGCGTGGCATCCCATCATTGACTTGGAGTGTCTTTCACCCACCGGGATAAGGGAGGCTAAGGAGTACTGGACAAATCTGCCCAGTCTGGATGAGCGTTGGCGTGACTTGGAGACGACGGAGATCATGACTGGCGAGGTCGCCCGGAGAGAGCTGACCCGGATGGGAATACTTTCGGACGAGGATTTTGCTGTCATGCTGGATAAAACGTGGAGAGAACTAAAGGACTCCGTTGGTGATAGGGGAGAAATGTCATATTGGGATTTCATATCTGAGAAGAGTTTTGAAGATACGGTGCTTAAAGCTTGGCTGGTAAGTTTTCTAGTCAGTTACGGGTACGCTACGCTTGAACTCAGACCACTTGAAGAGGAGATAGTACTCAGACCACTTTCAAAGCCAGAAAAGCTGGAACATGTGGCCACGTTTTCGATCCCAATATCCATTTCACGTGAGGAATGGCTCAGGAGGAGGAGAGAACATGGCTGAGGAACGGGAAATCTTGGAGCTGAGAGAAAAACTTGCGCGCGCGGCTCAGCTACTTTTGTTCAAACATCACATACAGCCCGGGGCAAAGGCTTGGGAGTTGAAGCGGGCGCTGGGTAGAGAGTACCGGGAGATTTTGAAGCTACTCGATGCGGAATTAGGAAAACTGGGTCTGATGGTGAAACATGTGAGTGAGGGTGAAAAGGGATCGGAATCGGATCGTTATTTTGTCACTCTCAGAGGCCATCCAAAACTCACGGAAGCGAGAACGTTCGGATGGAGAATTGACGATATGGCAATGCTCACGGTGGCCCTCTCCCATATCCTCGCAAAGGGAGGAAAGGCCCAGCTGAAGGAGGTAGAGCGGGTGCTCGAGGAGAAATTTCCGCGGTGGCGCATAGAGGCAACCATCGACCGCTTCATCAGGAGGGGGTACCTGAGCGAGGACGATGAGGGATTACTCTATATCGGCTGGCGCACGCGGGCGGAGATCGACCAGCGTGCTCTTCTTGGGTTGTTACTGGGAAAGGAAGTGGAAAAACCTAGTGAGATGAAATCTGAATCCGGAGCTGATACAAAAGGGGAAGAGACCAAAGGGTAAACCCCACGAGGATGACTGGATGAGACCTCATAAAAGTTGTCCGTTGACCTCAATCAGCGGATAAACAAGACGAAAAAATTATCCGATGGTCGTCACATCCATTTGAATCGCTTTAGAAGCGCGTTTCGCTCCCTTGAAAGTAAAAGTTCGATGAATTTGTTAGAGAACTTGGGCTCTTTAGACAAAATTTCCCTAGCGATGCTTGTTCCTATTCCTCGTCCAACCAGTGCGATGGCAGCCGTTTTTCCATATTGTGAGATGAGCTCCGCGCTTTTCTGCAACTCATGCCAGATCGGTACCTCTCTGCCCTTCTCAGACAGCTCGAGGGCCCTCTGAACTTCCTCCTCTGGCTTTTCTACCATCCCCAACCTTGTGGAGCCGCAGGATGGACATTTCGGGCGTTCGTCGAGTTCGTAGATCTGGAGTTCTCTGATATAGTTTTTGCACTGGACACAGGCAAAGGTCCTAGCCTCGCTGAGAAGCCTCGCTTTGGCGGAGGCTATGGCCAGCAACCTGAGGCGTCCGGGCATCACAGGTTCGAGAGCGAGGTACCGTTGACGCCAGGCCAAGCTGGAGACAGGGGTTGGCTCTGGACGTTCTCCTAGAGGTACCACCTCAATTTCCCCGGATCTGATGCGATCTAAAACTTCGAGTGATCGTTTCAAGTCAAGATCCTTGTGCACGACTTCCTTGAAGGTTTCTTCAAATGCCGGAGTTCCCCTCAGGGCATGCATGAGCTTATCCAGCACTGAGCTCGTAACCTCAGCTTCCCGTTCGAGAACACCCATCCGCCTAGCTACCTGAGCTAGCCTCCATCGGAAAAATCTACTTTGTTCGATTATCTCCTTCAGATCGTTTTGGATGTTTGTGCTGAGCTCTCCTCTAAGGGTCTTAACCACCTGATCTGGTTCCAATGTTTCTGAACGAAGTAAGATCCTATACGGGTCAACATATGTGGATACGGTTTCTCCGAGCCCTGTAGAGATCCTATGGGCAATCAGACGTGCGAGCGTCCGGTTTACGAGGGTCCCAAAACAGGCATTCACCACACATATATCCTTCACACGTTCTACGGTAATCCTACGGTCTGTGGGTAAGGGGATCTTTTCATCTATCTGCTTGTATGCGTCGGTGAGAGCGAGCTTCATGGTTTTGGGTGAGACTAGATACTCCTTCGCCAATTCCTCGATTGCTTCATCAAATCGTTTGTCATTTTGTATTGATTCCTCGAGCCTCCTTCTAAGAAGACCAACCTCCTGCGCCACTGTATAGGGTACCGGTATCTCTTCTCCTATCCAAGTTGGAATTGCTCCGAGTGGATCTTTGTCTGGCTTCACATATACCTTGTCCTTAAAGACTTGTAGGATTCTCCAGATCTCGCCTCCGATGATGAACTTCACGCCAGGTTCTCCGTACTCCGTCACAAACGACTCATCAAGGATTCCAACTGGTTGATTTCGTTCGTCGTCCACAACTAGATATTGTTTGAGTTCTGGGATCATCGACAGATTCCCAAAGTAGTAATCGAAAACTCGTTGTGTCGATTTGGGACGTGCGAATTCTCGTCCGTCTTCCGATACCCACATCAACCTCTTTTCCAGACTTTGGGCGAAATTGAGCACATCTACCAGATCTTTCTTCGTGAGATCTCTAAACGGATAAGCACGTTTGAAAATTTCGTAAACCTCGTCAGTATTGCCTCTGTTTTTTTCCGCGAGTGTTGAGGCGACTGCATGCAGGAGCACGTCCAGAGGTTTTTCGACCACGGACACCTGTTCTAGTTCTCTCCGACGTGAACGTGCGGCAATGACTATGGATTCGAGAGCGTCGTCAGGATCTTGCACGATTATCACACCCTTTGCGACCTCACCTATTCTGTGTCCACTTCGACCCACCCGCTGCAGCAGCCTGGCCACTTGTCTGGGAGAATTGTACTGTATGACGAGATCGATATGTCCGATGTCGATCCCCAGTTCCAAAGAGGATGTGCAGATTATTCCCCTCATCTTTCCAGTTCTCAGAGCTTGCTCGGCCCTCAGACGAGCAAAGCTGGAAAGCGATCCGTGGTGAACGCTCAGAGGGAACCGGATATCCCAGAGGCGAAATCGGCTGGCTAGCACCTCCGCGGTGGGGCGCGTGTTCGTGAAAATAAGGGTAGACCCATGAGTTTCTATGAGATCTCGCATCGTCCGTAATCTAGCTGCCACCGGTGGATAGGTATAAAGTTTATTTGCAAGCTGTGAGTCACGTTTTGTTGCCTCGGGATATACAACATCTATCTTGAGCTCGCGTGCAACGCTGACGTCGAGAACCTCACATGGGCGTCCTACTCCCACCAAAAATCGTGCTACTTCTTGAGGAGAACCTATCGTGGCTGATAGTCCGATGATCTGAAACTCACCGCCCTTAAAGTTGCGCAGACGTTCCAGCGTCAGTGTGAGCTGGGCTCCGCGTTTGTTGTCCGCGAGTTCGTGAACTTCGTCGATGATTACCCATTGTATCCCACGGAGGTGTTCGCTGAGTCTCCGACCCAGCAAGAGCACTTGAAGCGTTTCTGGAGTGGTGATCATCACGTCTGAGGGGAGCAGAGCTTGGGTTCTTCTCTCTCGCGCAGCTGTATCACCATGACGAACCGAAATGCGGAGGTCGAGGGCGTGGCACCACCATTTCAGCCGTTCGAGCATATCTCGGTTTAGCGCGCGAAGGGGTGTGATGTACAGAACTTTTGTTCCATGTCTACGGACCTGTGAGAGTACAATCTGGTGAAGTACAGGTAAAAAAGCAGCCTCTGTCTTCCCGCTGCCGGATGGGGCGATAAGCAGCACGTTTTTTCCGCTGAGGATCTTGGGTATCGCTTTCTTCTGAGGCAGCGTGGGCTCGGTCAAACCACGTTCTGCCAGTAGCTTTCTAATGGGCTTCGCTAGTATCTCAAATACGTTATTTTTTTCGGGCATTTCATCAGGACTAAGTATACATGCCGAGTCTTATTTTTTGGCTAGGTTTAGAGGTATTCCATATCAAGACCAAGCTCTCGCCTCATCTTTTTTATCCACATACTGAGTTCCATGTCTTTCTTCCGTTCACGACTGGTGAGGTGCTCCTTCAGTTGTTTGGTTGTCTCTTGATATCGACCTAGGCCCGCTGCCACGAGGACATGATCTCTCAGTTTTGGATGGGGGGAAATAAGGCTGAACGGCATAGGTATCCCAAATTCCATCAGCGTAGTGAGCTCCTCGTCGACCTTTCTTGCGGAGACTCTGACCCCAGCTCCAACGAGCTCATAGGGAGATTTGAGATCCCCTTTTACCTGCCATATTCCTAGCTTTGGGGCGTAAAAAAATAGGTCGTTGGATCCATATTCGTCTTTGCCAGCCAGTACCCTCCACTCTCGACGCAATTTTGGATACCTCATGTAATACCTGCGCATCTCGTCCATGACCTCTCCTAGTCGGCGAATCCTCATCCCGATCACCGATACCTTATTTCAAAATCTTGAAACTCTCCCGTGTACTTCCCCCACTTGACCTCCACATGCGTTACCCTAGCGCTCGGTGGCCCCTCATGACAGAATTTCACGATTTTCTCCACATCCTCGCTTTTTCCCTCAAAGATAGCTTCGACCTTCTCCTCATGTAGATTTCTGACCCATCCCCTTATCCCCAGCTTTCTAGCCAGCTCTTGGATGTGGTACCGGAAAAAAACGCCGGTCACACGTCCGCTGATGAATACATGCGCCCTGACTTTCATAGCATCCAATACCAGTTTTTTGACCAAACTAAAATTTTCTCCTTTAAAACATCTTTCCTCGCAAGCGATTGAGAGGAGACGGTATGCGTGGGTCGAACCGGTGGTTGTTTTTCGTGATCATGCTGGTCTCAGGAATCTTGATTATCAACGAAATTTTAGTTCAGAGGGATCAGCCGGCTTTTTTGGACGTCGAGAGGGAGGGAATCGTGGCATATGTCGTCGATGGAGATACCATTGTGCTTCAGAATGGGGAAAAGGTCAGATTAGTTGGGGTAAATGCGCCCGAGGTTTCCTCGGACGACGGACTGAAAGCAAAGGAATTCGTGGAGCATTTTTGTCCTCCCGGAACTGTTATCGGTCTGGACGTTGATGGTCTGAGCCCAAAAGATAAGTACGGAAGGACAGTTGCCGTTGTTTATGTAGAGGTCAGCGGGCAGTGGGTAAATCTGAATGCTGAGTTATTGCATAGTGGCCATGCCAGTTTGATGTTCGTTCCTCCTTCTGAGTTCAATCCCTACCTATGGTGATCTCGCGGGATCAGAGAAAGGCGCCGATCAGAAATCCGAGTAATCCGATCCCCATTCCAAGTTTGCATGCGAGGGATGCGTTTCCGGCCGCTTTTTCACCTTTGCCTATCATTATCCATATTGCAGCTAGGAAAGATGCGGCCGAGAACGTGAGGAAGAGCAGGTAGGGCCATCTGAATATTCCCATCAGATAAGGGATCGGTGAGAGCGCAACTGCGGCGCAGATGAATCCAGCAGCTACCGCTGTGGTCCATTCGACCCCATGTGTTATGGGAAATGTCTTGAATCCGAGTTTTTTGTCTCCTCTCATATCTTCTACCGCTTTTATCAGTTCTCGGCCAATGGTGGAAAGTGCCATCATCGTAGCAAGAACTAGGAGTTCGGCGGGCACGAGAATTCCTCCTCTCAAATGTGCGGTGGCTAGCCCTCCGAAGAGCAGGGTAGAACCCACTAGATAGCCTATCGAGATGTTGCCCACAAGTCCCAGACGTTTGAGCTTCCAGGCATATACGAACAGGATCACGGAGTTTAGGGTTGCTAGCAGAAAGCAGTAGATGTTCAAAAATATGGTGAAGATGATCCCTGTCGTGAACAATATATGAGCCGTAAACAACGCTACTTTTGGAGTTATTTTGCCTGAAGGAATAGGACGATTGGGACGATTGATCCGATCTATATCCCTGTCGAAGTAGTCGTTTATCGCATTCCCTCCACCCGATACAAACGCGGCTACGGTGAAGGCTAAAAGTAATATCAGTCTGGAGATGTTCAGCCCTCCTGTCGCGACCACAACTCCGATGATCACAGCGATGCCCGCGAGCACGCAGTTGATGGGCCTAACCAGCTCCAGTAGGGGTGGCGTGCGAATTTTTTCGGCCTCCTTTTTTGTCTTTTTTTATCTGTCGGGGAGGCTTAATCTTAATGGCGGAGATTGGGGGCAACGTTGCAAATTCTAGATTTGAGATACGTGAGAAGGTATGGTCCTGATGAATCAGTGGATTCGTACGGAAGTTCAATATTCTTCACATTTTATCTGATAGAAGCTCCTCTCGTGATCACAGGATGGGCATCTCTCGGGTGGCTCCTTTCCAAAGTGGACATATCCACATTCTCGGCAGACCCACCACACTTCTTTCTCCTTCTTGAAAACGCTTTTAGATTCGACAATTTTCAAAAGTTTTCGATATCTCTCCTCGTGGTGCTCTTCAGCCTTGGCTATAGCTCGGAGTCTTTTGGCGATCTCGGAAAGTCCCTCCCTTTCAGCCACAGCGGCAAAATCAGGATACATCTTCGTATGCTCGTAGTTCTCTCCCGCTATTGCTGCTTTCAAGTTTTCTTCCGTGGTACCGAGAATCGTGGGTACCACGGCTTCCACCTTTATCTCTTCCAGTTTTTCTCCGCTTTTCTTTTTCAATTCGTTTATCAACTTGAACAACCAGCTTGCGTGTTCTTTTTCGTTCTCTGCGGTGATGAGAAAAATTTCTGCTATTTGTTCAAAGCCCTCTTTTCTCGCCACCTTCGCATAAAAAGTATATCGATTTCTTGCTTGGCTTTCACCTATGAATGCCTTGGCCAGATTTTGGATGGTATCTTTCATGGTGTTCTGTATTCATTCTTCATCATTTAAATTTTTATGTGGGAGTATCGTGTATGAGGGATTACATGGCTAGGTCGTTGACCATAGAGTGCCGAGGGTTCAAGGTCGAGGCCGAGTTGCTCGATCAGGAGCGGCCCAATACGTGTGAAGCGATATGGAGAGCTCTGCCTTTCGAAGGAAAGGCTGAAGTTTGGAAAGAAGAGGTTTACTTTGAGATCCCAGTCAAAATCCCACGTGAAAATCCAACGCCGAGGACAAGGGCGGGCGATGTTTCGTACTGGCCCGAAGGTCAAGGTTTCTGCATTTTCTTCGGCCGATCCCAGCCTATCACCCCGGTAAACACGTTCGCCCAGATAAAGTCCAGAGTGGACAATTTTCGGCATGTCAGACCTGGGGACAGGATAATCGTCAGGAAGGTTTAGGGGATAACTCCCGTAATTTTCGCCAGCCGCTTGCTTGCGTAGGGAGTGAGTCCACTTTTTAGGATAGTATAGCGCTCGGGCCTTATACGGTGAGCAATTGTGAGGGCTTTGATGATGTATTTCTCTGGTATCCCAAGTTCCTTTGCAGTAGTTGGAGCTCCGATTATCCGAAGAGCGTTTCTGATGCCCTGCCAATCCTCTCCATGTAAATAAGCCATCATTATTGCCCCTACTCCACATTGCTCTCCATGAAGTGCCGGTCTTGGGGAAACTATGTCCAGTGCGTGACTGAACAAATGTTCCGCTCCACTTGCTGGCCTGCTGGTTCCTGCTATTGCCATAGCCACACTGCTTGAGATCAGCGCTTTGACGACTTTTCTCACACTTTCCTCTGTATGTTTGCTGATGAGCTTTGCATTCTCCATCACTATCTGTGCGCTCACGAGAGATAAGGTAGCAGCGTATTCGCTGTAGGGCTCTCCCTTTACGCGATGCGCCAGCTGCCAATCACGGACAGCGGTGAAGTTTGCCACGAGGTCTCCACATCCTGCGGCAAGCAGTCGATGAGGTGCACGTTTTATGATAAGCGTATCCGCGACGATCGCTATTGGAGCATGAGTCTCAATTGATGTAGGCTTACGCTTCCCAGGAATGGATGCCCTGGATGAAGCTATGCCATCGTGAGAAGCCGCTGTTGGAACGGAGATGAAGGACATATTCTCCTCGAAGGATGCCAGCTTCGCCACGTCGATGCATCTCCCTCCCCCTAAACCGAGTAAAAAATCGGCCTTTTCCCATGCTTTCCGCCTGACATTTTTGACCGTCTCCATGTCAGCCCGGTCTATCAACACATGTTCTGCTTTAAATTTCGCCCGTTCGAACAATCTCTCAACTTTTCGACCAGCTAGCCTGTAGGTGGTGCGATCCGCCACTATTAACGCACGGTTTCCATTACAGAGACGTCTACAGACGTCAACCAGCTGGGAAATTACCTTTGGACCCATCCAGACCTCACGGGGGAGCTGGATGCACTTGAATTCCTTCAACCACGCACCGCTTTTTTGTCGGCTGATAAGATGTGAACTACTCCTAGCTTTCACAGGAAGCTTTTCTGCTTCAGCGACGGGACTTGTTTTTGATGGGTAAAGACGGAACCTGTACGATAGCATTGACTCATCCCCCATGTATTTAGCTGGGGGTTCTTTATATAGAAAAACTCGGCTTCTCCGCCCCCTCCTCTCGGAAGGGGGACTTCGGCGGTAAAGTTAAATATGACTAACTCCAGCACTAAATTGCTGCTTTTAACGCAGCGTTTTTCGGGTGGTGTTGAATTGGAGGACCTGAGAGATCAGAAACTAAGGTATCTGAAAGGTACGACGACGGTTGGGCTCGTATGCGAAGATGGAGTAGTCTTGGCCACGGATACTCGTGCCACCATGGATTACGAAATAGCGAGCAAAAAGGCCAGAAAGATCTACAAGATAACAGACAATATCGCCTTCACCACTGCGGGAGGCGTGGCCGATACTCAGCGTCTTGTCGACGTGATGAGGGCAGAAGCAGGATATTATTTAATGCGTGAGGGAATTCCAATGGACGTGCACGCATGTGCTAGACTGGTAGCAAACATCATGAACGCATATAGCTTCTTTCCGTACATAGCTCACCTCCTCATCGGCGGGGTAGATCGGAAAGGACCAAAATTATTATTCGTGAGCATGGATGGAGGCCTAGCCGAGGAGAAGATGCTTGCTACTGGTTCGGGGTCCCCTGTGGCGTACGGAGTGCTCGAAACGGAGTTCAGTGAGGGTATGAATGTCAACACGGCATTGCCGATAGTAATCAAAGCCATAAAAACAGCGATGAAGCGGGATCTCGCCACCGGAAACGAGGTTATGGTAGCGTCCGTGACTAGGAGAGGTTATTTCGAGCTTTCGCCTGAACAGATCAAAAAGTTAATTTAATCACCTGAAAGTTGGTTGCATGGCCGCAGAAGAACTGTTGAAAGAAATAAAGCGTATCGTGAGAGAGGAGACTCCTTTTGCTGATGCAGTTTCCGGTATCGATTTTGAGGGACCGAGGGTCGTACTTTACTGTAAGAACTTGGACCTACTGATGGAGAACGGTGAGGCGATAAAGGAGCTTGCGCGAAAAATTAGAAAGCGAATTATCCTGCGTCCCGATCCATCGATTCTGACCAAGAAAGAAGAAGCGGAAAAGCTGATCAGAAAACTGGTTCCGCCGGAGGCTGGAGTGACCGATATCATTTTTAGCGAGGACATCGGGGAAGTCACCATCGAAGCGGAGAAACCTGGGATAGCGATAGGAAAAGGCGGGACTCTCCTCCGCGAGCTGATGTACAAAATTAACTGGACTCCACGTGTGGTCAGGGCCCCACCCATAAAATCGGATCTCGTGAGAAACATCCGTCTTTCGATGATTCATGCCGGTTCGGAGAGGAGAGAAATCCTAAGGAAAATCGGGCGTCGTATACATCGTGAATCGAAATCTAAGGGAAAGTGGGTACGGTTTACAGCTCTGGGCGGGGCTAGAGAGGTCGGCAGATCCTGCTTCCTGCTTCAAACACCTGAGAGCAAGGTAATGGTGGATTGCGGGATAAATGTGGCGTCCGATGACAGGGCCTACCCTCATCTCGAAGTTCCGGAAATGAGATTGTCAGAGCTGGACGCAGTGGTGATATCTCATGCACATTTGGACCACAGCGGTTTCGTTCCGTACCTGTTCAAATATGGGTTCGATGGTCCGGTATATTGTACACCAGCTACCCGTGATCTGGCAGTTCTCTTGCAGATGGATTACGTGGAAATCGCGGAAAGGGAGGACAAACCTCTACCCTACAGCAAGCGGGATATAAGCACATTCCTCTCTCACTGCATTCCTCTAGAATACGGCGACGTCACCGATGTCGCACCTGATATAAGAGTTACCCTCAATAATGCGGGACACATCCTCGGATCGTCTGTCTTACACTTTCATATTGGAGAAGGACTCTACAACGTGGTATATACTGGAGATATCAAATTTGACCGCACGCGTCTTTTCTCCCCGGCGGTCTACTCTTTTCCCAGAGTAGAAGCTCTGATAATCGAGAGCACGTACGGAGGGGCCGATGATATCCAACCTCACCGCTCTGAAGCCGAAAAGGAATTCGTACGAATTGTCTCAGAGACGATTAAACGAGGCGGAAAAGTTCTGATTCCAGCATTTGCAGTTGGTCGGTCTCAGGAGATAATGGTCCTCTTGGAGGACTTTAAACGAAAGGGTATTCTCGATAACATACCGGTCTACTTGGACGGAATGATTTGGGAAGCGACAGCCATCCACACAGCTTATCCAGAGTACCTCTCCCAGGATCTGCGTGAGCTCATATTCAAAGCTGACGAGAATCCGTTTCTGTCGGACATGTTCGTGAAAGTTTCGGGATCAGATCAGAGAGCAAGCGTGATCGATGGAGAGCCAGGTATCATAATCGCGACTGCTGGCATGATGACAGGCGGTCCCATCATAGAGTATTTCAAACATCTGGCCCCAGATCCGCGCAATACTCTGGTTTTCGTTGGATATCAGGCCGAGGGCTCACTCGGTAGACGTATCCAGAAGGGGTGGAGGGAAGTACCTGTTCCGGGCGAAAAAGGAAGAATGAAAGAGGTAAAGGTCAATTTAGAGGTCAAGACGGTGGAAGGATTCAGCGGGCACTCCGACAGAGCTCAACTTCTGAACTATGTTAGGAGGATATCACCGAAACCACAACGGATATTGAGCGTGCATGGAGATGAGAACAAATGTATAGATCTAGCAAGTGCTCTCCATAGGCTCTTCAGGGTGGAGACCAGACCAATCCAAAACCTGGAAACGGTGAGGCTGTATTAGAGTTCTGCTTTTAGTTTATCCACTTCTCTTTTGCTGAGCCTGCGTTTTTTCGCACGTTTGTCGATAATTGCACTATGACCGAATGGATCCATCACTATAATTTTGGCCTCCTTCTCTCCATTTCGAATGGCATTGAGTTTATTCAGTTTTGACATCCCACGACGACGTTTGATGGGATCCGCCTTTTCAATTGCCAACTCAATTGCCCTTTCAATACGACTGATCACTCCCTCGATGTTGGAGATATATCCCTCGCTTCCGGAACCTGGCTTCACTGTTATGCCCAGTTCCGGCATCTTTATCGTTCCAGTGCTCGATTTAACGACACGTACCATGAGGTCCTTCTCCGATGAGATCTTGAACTCATGGCGCATGGGTTCATGTTCTTCCAGATGCATAACGTCCGCATGCTTGAATTTACAGTTGCTACAACTTACAAGGGTTTCCATGGTTTCTCCAAAGTGTGGGATGTCGTTGATACGTCCTCTGATCGTGAATGTGTTTTCAGCTCCACAAATTGGGCACCGACCGCTAGGGAGCACAAACTCCCTTCCAAGCATAGGTTCACCAAAATGATTCAGGCTTTTCTGAACTGGATATTTACGAATCTGGGAGTAGCGATAACTTTCGACTCTGTGAGACGACCGATATTCCCGCCGATGGCCTGAGATATCCCCCTTATCTGATCTATCGCTCGTTTTAGCTCTTCTTGGTCTTGGTTCATGAGTGTGCTGATGTCGAGTATCATGATATTGCCGTTTCTGAGCTCATCTGCAACTTCTTGGACATCCACTAGGCTCCTCAGTTCCATACTTTTCACGTAAATCGGCTCAGGTTCGCTGGGAGCCCTTATCGTGCTGGCAGTTTCTACCTCCATGACAGGAACCTCGCTTATAGTATCCTCTCCAGCTTTCGAACTCCCAAACACGCGTTTTAAGGCCTTCAAATGGTCACCCTTTTAATAATTGCTTGTGCCAAAACTATTTAACTTTACCGCCGGAAACATGGTCTCAGAAGCTAATTTCAGATAGATATCTCTTTGAGGGCACGATCTTAGAAGAACAGGGCTCAATTTTGTACTCCAGACACCAAAATTTTTAAGTGATAACTAAAAAAATCACAGGGTGTCTCAATGAGCAAAGAGATGACCGAGATCGGAAAACTGAAAGAAGGCCGCTTTATCATAATAGACGATGAACCGTGCCGTATAGTTGGGTTCTCTACCTCCGCACCTGGAAAGCACGGTCATGCAAAAGCAAAAATAGACGCCATAGGGTTGTTTGATTCCCAAAAACGTAGCATAGTGCGACCGACCAGTGCAAAGATCGAAGTACCTATAATCGAGCGTGGGAGCGCTCAGGTCTTGGCGATCGTGGCAAATAATGCGCAGTTGATGGATCTCACCACCTATGAGACCTTTGAACTACCCATCCCCATAAACTTGAGAGGGGATGTGCGCGAAGGAGTCGAGGTGGAATACATCCAGGCTCTTGGAAGAAGGAAAATTGAGCGCGTTAAAGGGTAAAATATCCGTTGATGATGAGGGATTATACGGGGGGGATAGGACCATGAGGATTGCACAGGTCGCCCCGTTGTACGAAAGCGTTCCTCCAAAGTATTATGGCGGGACGGAGCGCGTGGTCTCTTATCTTACGGAGGAGTTGGTTCGTCAGGGTCATGAGGTGACCTTGTTTGCCAGCGGGGATTCCATCACCAACGCCAGGTTAATAGCTCCATGCCGCCGTTCCTTGAGGTTGGACAAGCACTGTACGGATCAGCTGGCCCACCACATTTTAATGTTGGAACAGGTGTTTCAGCGTGCGGATGAGTTTGATATCATACATTTTCATATAGATTATCTTCACTTTCCCCTCTCAAGACGGTACAAAGTCCCGGTCGTTACCACATTACACGGAAGACTGGATATCCCAGATCTCGTGCCCCTTTACGAAGAATTCTCCGATATGCCAGTGGTCTCCATCTCAAATTCTCAGCGTGAACCTCTTCCGTGGTTGAACTGGCAGGGAACAGTGTACCACGGACTTCCGGAGGATCTGTATTCATTTCAAGAGAACCCTGGAGAATATTTGGCTTTCTTAGGCCGTATCTCCCCGGAAAAACGGGTCGATCGGGCAATAAGAATAGCCAAGGAGGTTAACATGAAAATCAAGATAGCGGCTAAAGTAGATGCAGTTGATCGAGGATACTTTGAGGATGTCATAGAACCCATGCTGGATGATCCCCTGGTGGAATACCTGGGGGAAATCGGAGAAGGAGAAAAAGAAGAGTTCTTGAGAAACGCTTACGCCCTTCTTTTTCCTATAGACTGGCCGGAGCCGTTTGGACTGGTGATGATTGAGGCCATGGCATGTGGTACCCCGATTATAGCATATAGAAAAGGGTCGGTATCGGAGGTGATGGAAGAAGGTAGAACTGGATTCATCGTGGAGGGATTTGAAGACGCTGTTCATGCGGTAAAGCGTGTTCATACCCTGAGTCGAAAGAGGTGTAGAGAAGTCTTTGAGGAGAGATTTACAGCATCTAGGATGGCAAAAGATTATTTGAAGATTTACGACAGACTTCTGAAACACAGAGAAGGGTGATCCGGGAGGATCTTGGTCTCTTGAAGGACATCATCAGCTTTAAAAATCAATATTATATCAAGATCACATCACCGCAGCTGGGCATGGTCAAACATGTTCTTAAACACGGTGAGACTTTTGCAATATTTGATCGGTTTGGTGACATTCAACCGGGAGGTGATGGTGGGGTCTACCACGAGGGGACTAGATTTTTATCACGATTAAATTTCACATTTGGAAGTTTCCAGCCCTTGTTTTTGAGTTCTGGGATAAAGGAGGACAACGCTTTTCTTACGGTAGATCTCACGAACCCAGACATAACCGCCAAAGACGTGGTCGTCGTGCCTAAAGGAAGCCTGCATGTGTTTCGTTCCAAATTTCTCTATAACGGTGTTTGTTATGAGCACCTCAGGATTCGAAACTATGGGCTCTACTCGGTCGATGTTCCGTTCTCCGTGCATTTCGGCAGCGATTTTGCTGATGTGTTTGAGGTCAGGGGAGTGAAGCGAAGAAAGAGGGGGAAGCAGCTGAACCCACTTATACAAAAAAGAAAGATCGTGTTTCCCTATAGGGGAGCGGACGGAAGACTCAGAAAAACCATTATCAGGTTCTCCCGGGAACCGAATAGGATATCCAATTCTAAGGCAGATTTTCACGTGAGGCTACAACCAAAAGAAGAAACGTCACTTTTAATGACTGTGGCATGTGAGTTGGACAAAACCCTGCCAGTGATACCATACGAAAACGCTGCACGAAAAGTGAGGAGCACCTTGAGATCGATGAAGGCCCGCGGGTGTGAGATTTACACTTCCAATGAACAATTCAACGACTGGCTGAACCGTTCTTTGGCAGATATTCACATAATGCTCACAAAAACATCTTATGGATTTTACCCATACGGCGGGATCCCGTGGTTTAACACTGCATTTGGGAGAGATGGTATAATAACATCCTTGGAGCTTCTCTGGGTTGATCCTTACATCGCTAAGGGCGTATTGCTTTACCTAGCCGCGAATCAGGCAAGCCACGACATTCCAAATGAAGACGCCGAACCTGGAAAAATCCTGCATGAGATCCGCAAGGGAGAGATGGCTAGGATTGGAGAGGTTCCATTCAGACGTTATTACGGGAGCGTGGATTCTACTCCACTCTTCGTTTTTCTTGCCGGTGAATACTACAGGCATACCGGAGATAAAAACCTCATCAAAAAAATTTGGCCGAACATCGAGATGGCCCTGAGATGGATGGATGAATATGGGGATCATGACGGTGATGGGTTCGTGGAGTATATCAGACGTTCCCCGAAAGGTCTTTTACATCAAGGCTGGAAGGACTCCTCAGATTCAATTTTTTATGAAGATGGGGCCACCGCTGAGGGACCGATCGCGCTATGTGAGGTACAAGGATATGTTTACGCTGCCAAATCTAGAGCGTCCGAATTGACTCGTATGCTCGGCGACGTTGGAAAAGCGAGATCTCTCGCTCGTCAGGCCGCTGGATTGAAGGAGAAGTTTCAGAAAAAGTTTTGGAGTGATGATATCTCCACATACGTGTTGGCACTTGACGGAAAAAAACGTCCGTGTAAAGTTCGAACATCAAACGCCGCACATTCGTTATTCTCTGGAATAGCAAGCTCCAAACATGCGCGCCGCATCTCGTCTCTTTTAATGGATGATATCTTTTTTTCAGGTTGGGGCGTGAGAACTGTAGCAACTTCGGAGGTTAGATATAATCCAACCTCCTATCACAACGGTTCGATTTGGCCCCACGACAATGCTTTGGTGGCGTTTGGGCTTGGGAGATATGGATACAAGGATCTAGCTCTGAAGATCCTCACCTCATTTTTCGATGCTAGTTTATTTTTGGAAAATCACCGTCTACCGGAGCTATTTTGCGGATTCGAGCGTCGTCGGGGAGAGGGTCCAACCCTTTATCCAGGGGCATGTGTTCCCCAGTCCTGGGCGGCAGCTGCCCCGTTTCTCATGCTCCAGGCGTGCATGGGACTTTCTGTGGTCGGAGAACAGGCCAAGGTGATTTTTGATCATCCCGTCCTTCCAGAGTTCCTCCAGAAAATCAGGCTCAAAAACCTAAAGGTTGGAAACGGTGCGGTTGATGTCCTTCTCACCCGCCAGAAGAAGGATGTTGAACTCAACGTCATCAGGAAAAGGGGAAACGTCGATATAATGGTCATGAAATAGCCGGATATCCAGAAACGATGTAGAACAAATAAATAAAAACCAGTGGTAGCTTTCACGACGCCACCACTGAAACTCAATTTTTAAATGTCGATTCCACGCAGGGTCTTTCTTCCGTTGCCCTTTGCTCGTTCCATCGCTCGTTTGCATGTTTTCGCTATCAACGTGTCGAGCTCCTTGAAGAAATCCTCGCTAGCCCTCATGCCTTTTATCAACCCTCTCACGGCAGACTTCACAACATATGCCATTTTTACACCTCCGTTTTCCCGACGTTTTATCCTGTTTTTCAGGATATTTAAGCGTGTTGTGGTTTACCGTCTTCTTCTGAATTCCTTGAGTAACTTCCTCATTTCCTCACGTGGCATGTCGTAACTGTGTTCGAGGGCTGGGAATCTATTTGATTTTACGTCCCGTCTGAATTCCGAGAGTGCTCGCACAATCGTCTCGTCAAGTTTGGCGTAACGTTTGACAAATTTTGGTGTTTTGGGAGTCATACCTAGGAGATC
This sequence comes from Hadesarchaea archaeon, assembly GCA_003661465.1. Classification (GTDB taxonomy): domain Archaea; phylum Hadarchaeota; class Hadarchaeia; order Hadarchaeales; family Hadarchaeaceae; genus B75-G9. Next base: position 2,332 of record QMWE01000002.1, on the reverse strand, counting down.
ATGAAGGACCAACACCTGACCATCACAGTACGGACCGGCTCCTATCCCGATCGTTGGCACGGAGACCTTTTCCGTGATAAGTTTTGCCAGCTGCCAAGGAATACATTCGAGCACTATGCTGAAGACTCCAACTCGTTCCAGCCTCTGTGCGTCTTTGAGGATCATCCGTGCAGTAGATTCAGTTTTTCCGCGGACCTTAAAACCTCCAAATTGATGGTACCATTGTGGGGTTAGACCTAGATGCCCCATCACGGGTATCCCTGACTGGATTATAGCCTCAATCTTTTCGATCATGCTACAGCCACCTTCTACCTTCACAGCCTCGGCGTGACCTTCTTTTAAAAAGCGCCCCGCGTTTTTGATTGCATCCTCAACGCTCGCTTGATAAGACATGAATGGGAGATCCCCGACCACCAAGGCACGTTTTACCCCCCGAGATACAGCCTTGGTGTGATGGATCATTTCATCCATGGTGACAGAAAGCGTATCGTCGTATCCCAGTACCACATTAGCAAGCGAGTCTCCGACCAAGATGATGTCTATGCCAGATTCATCCGCCATCCGCCCCATGAGGTAATCATATGCGGCTACCATCGTCGCACGTTCGCCCAGATCCTTCATTTCACGAATTGTGGCTACCGTTATTTTTTCCATTTTGGTCAAATCAACTCACCCGTGTAGGTTATTTATCAGTCGAGCTAATTAGGTTGTGGATTTCATGATCGGTGGGTATACAGGCAGGATACTGCGGATAAATCTCTCGAATGGTTCCATCGCCACTAAGAAAACGGATATTACAACGGCCTACAATTTTTTAGGTGGAAGAGGTTACGCCGCCAAAATTCTCTATGACGAGCTTCGGCCTGGTATAGATCCGTTGGGTCCAAAAAACAAGCTTATCTTTATGACGGGTCCCCTTACCGGGACCATGTTTCCCGGAGCAGGTAGGACAGCTGTATGTTCAAAGTCACCACTTACCGGCACGATCGCGGATTCCCTCATGGGTGGTTCGTTTGGGGCTTATCTAAAACGAGCTGGATTTGATGGCATCGTATTCGAGGGCCGGTCGTCTGATCCAGTTTACTTGATCATCGATGGCGATAATGTCTCGCTCAAGAACGCGAGTTTCCTGTGGGGTAGGACCACATCGGAGACGAGACGAGAACTGGTGGACAGATACGATGGCGCATGGGTGGCTGCGATAGGACCCGCTGGGGAAAACTTGGCGCGCATGGCATGTATCTGCGCGGGAGCCCGTACTGGCAGAGAAAGTGTGGCTGGAAGATGTGGAATGGGGGCCGTGATGGGGTCTAAACGCTTAAAGGCGGTAGTCGTGCGGGCCGAGGGAAAAATAAACATCGTGCACGAACACGCATACAAAAAAATTTTGGAAAAGATAAGACGAACAGTAGAAACACATCCAGCCACTGGTGTCGATGGTAGCTTGGCCAGATTTGGCACTGCTGTGCTCGTCCACCGGATCACAGCAGCCGGTATGTTGCCGACAGAGAATTTTTCTGGGCGTCGCCTGACATTTGAGGATGTAGATCAATTCTCTGGAGAGACCATACGGGAGCGATATCTTGTCAAACGTACAGCATGTTTTGCATGTCCTACCGCGTGTGGCCGCTGGGTCAGGGTCAATGGATGGGAAGGGAAGGGTCCGGAATACGAAAATTTGGTCATGTTGGGCCCGAACTCTGGATTTTATAGTTACGAACGGGAAATAGTCCCCCTAAATCGGTTATGTGACGAGCTGGGACTTGACGCGATCTCTATTGGTGCCATATTGGGTTTTGCTAGGGCAGCGGGTGAGATCAGAAATCTCACCGATGCAGAAAAGCTAGTTCGGGAGATAGCCAGCGGAAGGTCTAAATTCTCAAAAGGGCTGGCAGCTGCCGCCCGTGAACTCAACTTGAAAGTTCTCGCTCCCCATGTAAAAGGGCTGGAGCTTCCGGCTTATGATCCGCGAGGGGCGAAAGGAATAGCATTGGCATATGCGACCTCAAACCGTGGCGGATGTCACCTACGGGCGTATACCATCGGTCCTGAGATCCTGAGCAATCCCGAGTTCGTCGATCCAAGCGCCGAAACCAGAAAGGCTTCGCTGGTCCGAAAAATGCAGGATGCTTTCGCCATTTACGATTCGATGATCGGATGTAAGTATCACGGACTTGCTCTCTTCACAACCCTAGAATATGAGCTTGATGACATCGCGAGGATCCTGACCGCGGTAACTGGACTGGAATGGACCAACCAACACTTGCGTGAGGTTGGATCGAGGATATATACGGTGGAGAGACTCTTCAACGTACGGGAGGGATTTGACTCT
>QMWE01000001.1 GCA_003661465.1 Hadesarchaea archaeon | reverse complement strand
GTTTTGTATAAAGGAGCTAAAGAGGAAGAGTATGGGGCTGCTTTTGAGAATATTGAAAATGACACAATTCTCCCAAAAATTAACAACCTTCCTGTCCTTCCAATCTTTCTGAAGATTAATAACAACCCCCTTCAATATATCAGCGAGGCGACCCCACATGCCAAAACGCCGCGTAAAGGTCCTGGATACCACTCTACGGGATGGAGAGCAGACCCCGGGGGTGGCGCTGGCCCCAGAACAAAAACTGGAGATAGCCCGGGCTCTCGACGACCTCGGAGTGGACGTGATCGAGGCCGGAGCCGCGATAACCTCGGAGGGCGAACGCAGGGCGATAAAGCTGATATCGAAGGCGGGACTGGACGCCGAGATATGTAGCTTTGCGCGCGCCGTTCGATCCGATGTGGACGCGGCGCTCGAGTGCGACGTCGACAGCGTGCACCTGGTCGTGCCGACCTCGGACCTCCACCTGAAGTACAAACTCAAGAAGACGAGGCAGGAGGTGCAGAGGATGGCGCTGGACGTCGCTCGTTACGCTCTGGATCACGGATTGATGGTTGAATTTTCCGCGGAAGATGCCACCCGTACGGAGCCAGCGTTCTTGATGAAGATACTCTCGGCGGCCGTGGATGAGGGTGTCCAACGCGTATGCGTATGCGACACGGTTGGGATCCTCACTCCCGAATCATCGGCCAAGCTCTTCTCAGACATAACGAAGCAGCTCAAGGTGCCCGTGGCCGCGCACTGCCACGATGACTTTGGGATGGCGACGGCGAACACTTTGGCGGCAGCACGCTCCGGTGCGGGGGAGGTACACGTGACGGTGAACGGCCTCGGAGAACGCGGAGGAAATGCGGCGCTGGAGGAGGTGGTCCTCGCGCTTTCCCATCTCCACGGGCTCAGGACCGGGATCAGGCTCAACAAACTCTACCAGGTCTCGAAACTGGTGGAGCGGCATACGGGCGTCCCCGTTCCCCCGAACAAAGCGGTTGTGGGCGAGAACGCGTTTGCTCACGAGGCCGGAATCCACGCGCACGGGGTGCTGGCTTATCCTGGAACATACGAGCCGGTCTCCCCGGAGGTCGTAGGACACCATCGCAGGCTGGTCTTCGGAAAACACGTTGGCACCCACGCCATCGAAAGTGAACTTCGAAGGATGGGCCTGAAGCCGACGAAGATGCAGGTTCAGAAGATATCGGATCAGGTCAAGCACCTGGGTGACAGGGGGAAGATGGTCACCGATGCAGAGTTGCGCGCGATAGTGGATGCGGTGATGGGCAGGAAGTTCAAGGAGGTAGTCAAGCTCGAAGAATTGACCGTGGTCAGCGGCAATCGCGTGACCCCGACATCCTCCGTGAAGGTAAAATTCGGGGATAAAGAGGTGGTCGAGTCAGGTCTGGGGATAGGTCCCGTGGATGCGGCCATGAACGCGATAAAGAAGGTGGTGGAGGGGATGGCGAACATCCGGCTCAAGGAGTACCACGTGGACGCCATCTCGGGGGGAACCGACGCGGTCGTCAGCGTGGTCGTAAAGCTAACCGATGGAAAACGGATAGTAACCGCACGTGGCACGAGTGGTGATATAATCATGGCAAGCGTCCAGGCGATGCTGAACGGGGTCAACCGTCTGCTCTGGGACCGAAAGCTTGGAGGGTTATGATGCCAAAGGCCAAAAAACTGACTCCGGCCGAGGAGATCGAGCGCCTGCGGATACCTAAACCGGGAGAGGTACTGGGCGTGGTGGAGCAGATGTTTGGGTTCGACCGCCTGAGGGTTAGGTGCAGGGATGGCCATGTGCGCAACTGTCGCATTCGTGGAAAAATTCGAAAACGGATGTGGGTGCGCGAGGGGGACGTGGTTATAGTTGCCCCCTGGCCCGTGCAGGGGAACGAGAAAGGAGACATAATGTACCGCTACACGAACACACAGGTTGAGTGGTTGAGGAGAAAGGGTCTCTGGGAGTAGAGGGAGTTCTGTGGATGGAGATCTGGGAGCCCTACTCCGAAGGCTGGAGCACCGTAAATTGGAAAGGCTCGAGAAGGATTCGGAGACCTACAAGATCATGGAAAGGGTTTTCGACACCTCCACCTTGCTTACCCTGTATCGCATGATCAACCGCGGGGTGATGGAATTTTTTTATGGAGCGGTTTCCACGGGCAAAGAGGCGAACATCTTCTGCGCCCTGGATAGAGAAGGAAATTACGTGGCGGTGAAGATCTACAGGGTGGCCACATCAAACTTCAAGAACATGCATCGATATCTGTCCGGAGATCCACGTTTTGGGAGGATCCCGAAGAAAAGGAGGGAGATCGTTCACGCCTGGACTTCTCGGGAATTTAAGAACCTCCAGAGGGCTTACGAGGCTGGAGTCCCGGTGCCCAGACCCATAGACTGTGAGAAAAATGTGCTCGCCATGGAGTTCGTCGGAGAAAATGGTGTTCCATATCCCCGCATGAAGGACGTACCTCCACGTGAGCCAGAGCGAGCTTTCGACAAATTGGTCGATGCCGTGAAAACCCTATACCGCGAGGCGGGAATAGTCCACTCGGACCTGAGCGAATACAACGTGTTGCTTGCCCCCGACCCCGTGCTCATAGACTTCTCGATGGGAACGGATCGCGCGAACCCCGCGGCCGAGGAACTTCTCACGAGGGATCTGGATAAGCTGACGAGGTACTTCCGCAAGCTCGGAGTGGATGTGCCTCCGCTCGAGCAGCTGCTGGAGGAGATCTCGGGCGTTTAGCCAACCCCGGGAGTCCCCGACAAAAAGTCTAAAAATCGCAGGTTTTCTGGTATTATGGTATTTATTTCAATCCGGCTCGTCAGGAGTTGGGCTTGTGAGGGTGCTGGTGCTTGCAGCGGGAATGGGTAGAAGATTTGGAAATTCGGGGAGGCCCAAGGTCCTCGAGCGGTTGCTGGGTCTCCCGCTGCTTGAGCGCGTGATCCTCACGGTCAGAGAAGCTGGACCCTCCGAGTTCTGCGTTGTGGTCGGGCATTCCAATGGAGAAATTATAAATGCGCTCGGGGACGGGTCGAGGCTCGGCGTTCGCATAACCTATGTGAATAACGAAGACTGGGAAAAAGGCAATGCTTACTCCGTCCTCGCGGCCAAAGAGGTCTTGAATGGAGATCGGTTTCTCCTGGTGATGGGGGACCATCAGTTTGATCCCGAGATCATCCGGCGGTTGGTGGAAATCAGGATATCCGAGGGATGCGTCGCGTGCGTGGACAGAAACCTTAGTTCGGTTTTCGACGTACATGAGGCCACGAAGGTGCTGCTCGAGGATGGAAAAGTCAGAGACGTGGGAAAGAACCTTGGAGAGTTTAACGCTGTCGACTGCGGTATTTTCCTTTGTACGAGTGATGTGTTTTCCGCCGTGCAGGAGTGCGTGGCGAGGGGGCAGGGAGAGCTTTCCCATGCTATAGCTTTGCTTGCCAGGCAGGGTAAGGTGAGAGCCATGGATGTCAAGGGGGCATTTTGGTTCGATGTGGACACCCCGGGGGACCTCAGGGAGGCGAAGCGGAGGATACTTCGCGCCCTCTCCAAGAAGGAGGATGGGATAGTCTCCAAGTCCATAAACCGCAGAATCTCTACTCGCATCTCCGCCAGACTCGCGGGAAGCGGGATCACCCCAATGCAGATGTCGATACTCTCATTTCTTCTTGGGCTCCTTGCAGTACCATTTTTTTCCTCGGGACAATATCCTTTCCTGTTTGCCGGGGGCATGCTCATACAGCTCTCGTCGATACTCGATGGGTGCGACGGGGAGCTGGCTAGGTTGAAGTTTCGCACCACGAGACGCGGGGGTTTTCTCGATTCGGTGCTGGATCGGTACGCAGACGCTTTCATGATTATCTCACTGGCTTATGGATACTGGCGCATAGCTGGCGGTGAGTTTGTGTGGTTAGCATGTTTGTTGGCTCTTTCAGGGTCATTCGCCGTGAGTTACACCCGTGCCAGATATGAGGGCGTGTTCGGGACAGGGATCCGTCCGGGAGGCATACCCGCAACTAGAGATGTCCGCATCTTCCTGCTCGCGGTCGGAGCATTTGTGAATCAGCCCCTTCCAGCGCTAGCCGTGGTGGGAGTGATGAGTAACGCCGAGGCGATTCGTAGACTGATCCGCTGGAGATGAGCCCAGAAATTTTTTCCATAGTTATTATAAGGTTTGGGGGAAAATTCGTTTTGTGGGATTGAGATGGGTTTAACCCCCACAAAAACGATATGGATGAACGGAGAATTTGTCCCGTGGAAGGAAGCGAACGTTCATGTTCTTACACATACTCTCCATTACGGTCTCGGCGTCTTCGAGGGAATCCGGTGTTACAGGACCTCCAAAGGCCCGGCGGTATTCAGACTCAGGGATCACATGGAGAGAATGGAAAATTCAGCAAAGCTCGTGGGAATGAAGCTTCCCTACTCAACGGATGAGCTCGTGAAAGCGACAAAAGAGACGATAAGGGCGAACGAGATCGACGAGTGTTACATCAGGCCAATAGCTTTTTACGGCTATGGTGTGATGGGCCTGAATCCCAAGGGATCTCCTGTGAACGTGGCGATAGCGGTGTGGCCGTGGGGAACCTATCTCGGTGAGGAGGGTCTGGAGAGGGGCATTCGAGCCAAGATCTCTCCGTGGATCCGAATTCATCCGCGCATTCTCCCTCCGCAGGCGAAGCTCGTCGCGAACTATGCGAACTCGATATTCGCAAAGGTGGATGCGCTCGAGTCCGGATACGACGAGGCGATCCTGCTGAATCTCGATGGTTACGTGGCAGAGGGTCCAGGTGAAAACGTGTTCATGGTAAAAAATGGAGAGCTCTTTTCTCCCCCGGTTTCTTCTGGAGCTCTAGTCGGGATAACGAGGGACTCGATAATCAAAATTGCCAGGGACGAAGGGATAAAATTCGAGGAGCGCAACTTTAAGCCCGAAGAGCTGTACGCCGCTGACGAAGCTTTCTTCACGGGCACAGCAGCTGAGGTCACGCCCATTCGAGAGGTGGACGGAAAGCCAATAGGTGACGGGAAGCGCGGCCCCCTCACGGAAAAGCTTCAGCGCATATTTTTCAACGCGGTTCGCGGGAAGGAGTCGAAGTACGAGTCTTGGTTAGATTATGTCGAGTCAACTACCCCGCCCTAACGGATGGAGCTTGCCCCTCAGGTGATCGAAGTTGCCAACCCACACCCTCACCGGACAAGACGCGGCCGTTGGCGGGGCCACCTCTTCCAAGAGGCAGGGACTCGGGTTGTTGAGGGCGCCACTCTCTCGGTCCCGTCCCGAAAGCTATTTGCGCGGATTCCCCACCCGACGTTTACCCGCGCTTTCCACCAGGTGATGAATTGAGGTGAACTTGATGACCGTTAGAAAAAATATAGTAATTCTAATAGTTGCAGCGTGTATCACCGTAGGGGCAACAGCATATTTTCTAGCTCAACAAGTACATGATCATAAAACCGCGCCGCCCGCGCCACAGCCACAGGAAAATGCATCGTCGCAATCCCATCAGAGGCTGAATCTCTCTTTCTTCAAAGGTGTTTGGACCCAGCCTGGAGGAGAGAAACGTGCGCTGGAACACGACACGGACAACATGATAGCGGATGGGATAAACATTTTTGCCCTTTCGATATTTTACGATATAAATTCCGATGGGACCCTCACCCCTGTGCCGTTTGCCCCTGAGTGGGAGGAAAACCCGGAGGAAGGATACGTTACCCTCATAAGAAAGGCCCACGATGCAGGTCTGGGAGTGTATCTCACGGTCGATGTAGAATATGCGGATGGTGTGGTTCCCGCCGGAATAAGAGATGTAGCAATGCAGAATTCTGCAGATGTCTCCGTTTACTGGGCGGAGATAGCTGAGCAGGAAAATGTGGAGCTCTTCTCCCCGATCAACGAGCCGACCCAGGTTTTTGGCGTCGAAGATGGCATCTGGTGGTCCGAGAACATCCTTCCTCTCATCAAGCAACGATTCAGTGGAGAAGTGGCGGTAAAATTTTATGGTCCAGAGCTCGGGGATTTTTCAGAGCATGGAACCATCGCAGGATATGACTACGTGTCCGTGCATGTATACGCAATAGACACGTCGGAATCTGAGTTTTTTGAATATCTGGGGGAAACGGTGATTCCTTTCCTCAACTGGTGCGTGGAGAGCTACGGTCTCAAGGGCTCTCTATTCGGAGAAATGGGTGTGCCGGTCACAGAAGAGCGGCAAGCGCAGATTTTCCAGCGTTTCTTCGAGGAGACATGGGACAACACGAAAGGATATTTCATCTGCGGCTGGGGTCCGAAAATAGAACAGACAGATCCTTTTCCGGATGTGGAGTTCACGGGGAAGCCAGCGGAAAATGTGATCCGGGAGTGGTATACTTCGACCTAGTTACTTGCGTTTTTTCCAGAGCACAAGACCTCCGATGACCAAGATTATCGCGACCACCGCGATAGGCGTCCAGTCGGCTCCACCCTCCACGGACTTGGAGAGGGCGATGTCGAGAGATTTGTCCTCTTCTCCGACAAAGACCGATTCGCTATATGTCTGGTATCCCTCGGCGCTGACCTGTATCGTATAAGTATGGTAAGCTTCTAATCCAGAAAATTCGTAGTATCCCTCCTGGTCTGTTGTGACGGACTGTCCGTCTAGGCTCACCGTGGCTCCCTGTACCGGCTCACCGTTGGAGGTCACATACCCATATATCTTGTACGTTGTGCCCGTGATCGTTGGTCCGTGGTATGTATTGGTTGCGGGCAATCTTCCCCTGTACTCTCCGTCGCTCGCCATGAAATAATATTCGTGTTCTCCGATTTCTTCGGGAGAGGTTACCCATTCGTACTTGTAGAGAACTCCATCGGTATAGGAATTTTCTCCAACTTTCGTCATTTGCTTTATTGAACCGTCGATGATGAGATAGACAAATGTCGGGGCATCGTTGTCGTTGTCGCTGTAGATGACCTGAAATGTGAACGTGGTCCCCGCGATTCCGGTTTCTGGGGTGACGGAGCCTGATGTTAGGGTTGGGGCATGCTCTCCCGGGGCGACCACTTCCGGCCCCTGGTAGTTTTCCGTTTCAGGCAACCTCACATCATTCGTCCCGTCGCTGGCCTCAAAGTGATAATCGTGAGAACCAGAATCTCCAGCGCTGGTAGCCCATTCGTAACGGTACACTGCTCCGCCCATGTATGTCCCGCTTACCTTGGTCATGGGATGGGAAACGCCGTCAATGTAGACACGCACATAGGATGGGATGTCTCCGTCCGGATCTGCGTATGTGACTTCGTAGGTAAACACGGTTCCGGCCTCCCCCGAGTCGGGCGAAACGAATCCCGAACTGAGGGTAGGAGCTTGGTTAACCCCTCCCACGTGGACTATTTTGGATTTGTTGCCAGTCGCTCCATCGTTGTCCGTGACGGTAAGGGTGACCGTGTATGATCCGGAGGATGTGAATTGGTGAGCTGGGTTTTGCTCAGAACTGGTGGGGCTTCCATCTCCAAAGTCCCACGACCAGGACACTATGGTCCCGTCATCGTCCGTTGAAGCGTCGTTGAAGTGAACTACGTCCCCGATGGAGGGCGTGGTTGGCGTGAATGTAAAGTCGGCTACCGGTGGGTGTTGAGTCACCGTTGGTCCGTCGTAGTTGTCTGGGGAAGGGGGAAGTCTTGTCACGGCTGAACCATCATGGGCCCCGAAATAATGACTGTGGTCTCCAATGTTCCCGGAGTCAGTTACCCATTTGTACTGGTAGATGGCCCCTGTCTGGTGATCTCCGCTCACGTAGTTCATTTTGTGGTATATACCATCTATGTAGACACAAACGTCGAGAGGCACATCGTTGTCATTGTCCTGATAGGTGACCTGAAAGGTGAAGGTTTCGCCCCAGGGGCCCGAGGTTGGGGAAACGCTCGGCTCGGAGAGGGTTGGAGGAGCATTCATTTTGGCATACATGAGATTGGCGTTCCATGCATCATAGTAACTTATGTGGGGATAACCGCCGGAATCCACGGCTAAAGAGGTATACAAGCCCACGTGGCCCTCAGTGTCTACATTTTCTATCTTCCACACACCACTCTCATATTTGGCATACTTGAGAGAGGAGTCCGTGGAACTCGCATAGCTTATATGGATATTGGAGTCATTTACAGCTATCGATGTATATTTTCCCACATCACCCTCGCTATCCACAGTTTCCGTGAGCCAAGTTCCCAGTACTTTGTAAGCATATTTCAAGTCCCCGTTCGTCGAGTCGTAATAGCTTATGTAGGGGACACCATGCGGGTTTAGGGCTATGGAGGAGTACATTCCCACGTCGTCGGGGCTCTTGTCCACATTTTCGATCGTCCAATTGTCGCCATTCCAGAGCGCGTACTTGAGGTTGGTATTTGTGGAATCGTAGTAGCTTATGTGGATTTTGTTGTTGCTGGGATCAATCGCGATGGAGGAGTACTGCCCGACGTTTGTGGTGGGTGAATTGTCGACATTTTCTCTCATCCAGATATGTCCTCCGAAAGCAGATATTCGTCTGGCGCATTTTAGACTCGTGTTTGTGGCGTCGTAGTAGCTTATGGCGGGATTACCTGCCGAGTTCAACGCTATGGAACAGTACCTTCCAACATCTCCTTCGGAGTCTACGGTTTCGGTATGCCAGACGCCCTCGGAATAATATTTGTATTTCAAATCGCCATTGGTGTCGTCATAGTAGCATATGTGGGGGTTGTCGTTTTCGTCCAAGACCAGCGAGCTGTATTTTCCGATGTCTCCCGTATCAAATGACGTGCCCCACCAAGAATTGTCGCCCTCGTTCCAGTAAAAATATCTCAAATTACCTGCGGTATCGTCATAACAGGTGATATGGGGATTATCACCGGAATCAAGCGCTATGGAGGTATATTTACCCACGGCCCCTTGCGTGAAAACGTTTTCGATTTTCCAGTGCCCACCGGGACTTGCGCTGGTTCCCTCTGGTACCGCTGCGAGCCAAAGAAACGCAAGAAGCAGGGTTAGAAGTATCCATCTCCCCCTGATATTTACACCACAAGAGCGTGGTTTGGCAACTATTTAAATTTTCGGATGAGTTATTACCACCTTACATCAACATTTCTTGAGGTTATGAGCAGGCTCAACTTTCGTCCCGTCTGGTTCGACTCTCTGGGCGCAAAATCATCTTGTACCCTGGTCAGCACTCCTGACGTGAAGGTGTTGGTAGATCCCGGCATTGCGGTGATGCAACCGAGCTTTCCGGCACCGCTCGCAAAGAAGCTTTACTGGGAGGTTCAGGGAAGGCGCGCGATCAAGCAGGCGAGCCGAGAAGCAGATGTGGTGGTAATCTCGCACTACCATTATGATCACTTTATCGACTTCGATCGCGACATCTATGAGGGAAAACTCATCCTCTTGAAGAACCCGAATGAATTCATAAACGATTCACAGCGGGGGAGGGCAGAACGATTTTTCGACAATCTCTGCCGGGAATTTGGTGGAATCAAGCTTGAAGATGTGCTGCAAAAACGGGAACGAAAGAGCTATGGAAACCCATTGGATGAGATCCCCCGAGCTAGAGATAGAGACTTTGGGGACTACAACCGACGCCGGAAGGAGCTATTCAAAAAAGGGCTCAAGTGGTTCGGAAACAGGGTGAAGAGTTGGAACTCCTCAGGGTGGATTCCTGAGCTAAAATTTGAAGACATCGAGGTAAGGTTTCCAGAAGGCAAAGAATTCAAATTCGGACGCACTAGGTTGAGGTTCACGTCTCCTCTTTTTCATGGTATAGAGTTCTCCCGGGTCGGCTGGGTGTTTTCGACCGTGATCACCTACGGAAATGAAAAACTGATTCATTCTTCCGACTTGGATGGGCCCATCATAGAGGACTATGCTGATTGGGTCATCCGGGAAAATCCGGACACGTTGATCCTCGACGGTCCAATGAGTTATATGTTCGGATATCTGACCACCCGTACCAGCATGGATCGCGCCGTGGCAAATGCCGTGAGGATACTCAGGAAGACCGACATGCGATTGATGATTTACGACCATCACCTGCCTCGCGAGCCAAAGTTCAGGGAATGGACGCGTGAGGTATGGGAGACGGGGAAGAAGTTGGGGAAGCAGGTCCTCACGGCTGCGGAGTACTTAGGTAAAAAACCGGCCGTACTCCGCGGACTTCAGTGATGGGGTCCGTTATCACTTCATTTCATCCGCAAAATCTTTTGCTTTCAAGTGAACTTCTTGTTGGGTCAGATGCCAACAAATTTACGTGAGGCGTTGAGGGGAAAACTTACTGAGGATGAGCTCAGAGAGTTACGGGCGTTTGACATAATTGGTGATATCGCCGTTGTAAAGCTCTCTAAACGGCTTCTTCCGAAAAAAAACATCATAGGTGAGGCGCTGATGGAAGTTCACCGGAATATCCGCACTGTTCTCAATCAGACCACTCCTGTCCTCGGGGAGTTTAGAACGAGAGCCCTAGAGGTGATAGCGGGAGAAGCCCGGACAGAGACGGTTCACCGTGAAGGGGGGTGTAAATTCAAGGTGGATCTCGCCAAGGTTTACTTCTCTCCCAGACTGGGAACAGAACGTCTGCGCATAGCGAGGTTAATTACCCCTGGAGAAACGGTGACGAATCTTTTCGCAGGTGTGGGATGTTATTCCATAATCATCGCTCATCATAGTGAGGCGACCCGCGTATACTCCATAGACAAAAATCCAGATGCATTTGAGTACATGGTGGAGAACATCCGCATTAACAAGGTCGGGGATCGTGTGGTTCCGATACTTGGCGATTCGCGGGAGGTGGTAGAACGAGAGCTGTTTGGAAAGGCCGACCGCGTGTTGATGCCACTGCCGGAGTTCTCTCACGATTTTTTCGATGTCGCAGTACGGGCCCTGAAACCAAGCGGAGGCGTGATCCATTTTTACGATTTCGGTGAAGAGCCCGATGTCTTTGGCCCTGCATTGGAGTTCGCAAAATCTGCGGCTCTTTCCATGGGTTTTGATGTGAATCTCCTGCACGCGCGGAAGATCCGCTCATATGCTACACGATGTTATCACGTGGTCTTGGATCTGCTGATATCCCCAGGCCTCAAGATTTAGGTTGGGTTTTTACCTGTGCCGTTTCTCTTTCCCTGAGCCACCGTTTTCTTATCTTTTTGGCCAGCTTTCCATCCTCGATCACGAGTGGCCCTCGGTATCCGCACTCCATGCAATCATAAACGGACCAGAGCTGGGGAAGTCCAGATGCCCATTTTATTTTGGAGGAACCGCAGCGTGGGCAATGTTTTTCCCTTTTTTCCACCGCAGCACTTCCTTAGAGCTGGAGAAGCTCAGCGCTCGGGTTTCCCTCGACAGGGATATTGATTTCGGCGGCGAATCCCTTCAATATGGGTCCTGGATTGACCACCAGCGTACGTCCAAGTTTGTCCACCCCTCTGGCTTCGTGCACGTGACCGCATAAGGAAAGCAGCGGCTGTTTCTGTTCGATGAATTGTCTGATGCTTTTACTTCCGACGTTTGTCCCTGCTTTGATCTGGTCGAGTTTTGTCCCAAAGGGGGGCGCGTGAGTCACCAGGACAAATTTTTCGTTATTCCTGCACGGAAGCGCCGTGAGTTCTTCCTGGATCTCCACTTCTGTGAGTTCAAAGGGTGTATTGAATGGGGTTAGGTTGGATCCTCCAAGTCCGCAGAAAGTCACATCCTCATGTTTTACACATTTTCCGTGTAAGTTTACTCCGTATTTGTCTAGCACTTGGAGCATTTGTTTGGGATCGCAGTTCCCGGGGACAGCAAATGTTTTGACATTGGCCGATTTTGTCAGTTCCAGTAGGCTCTCGGCTACCTCGAGGGGACCAAACTGGGTTAGATCCCCGATCAGCACCAGACAGTCGTATCCCCTCTCTAAAAACTTTGAGAGATATTTCTCAGCTCCCGATGCTCCGTGGAAGTCCGCTGTGGCCAGTATTTTCAACAGCCCACCGTGGTTATAGGAGGATACCGTTGGTTAAAATGGTTTCGGGTGGGAGCTTCAGTCTGGGTTTTGATAAGGTCCGGAAGTTATTTTCAATTTTTCAACGAAAATTTAGGCTTATTTTACTGTTTAAGGAAAAAACGTAACTTTAATGACCATCTAGGAAAAATTAAGCCAATTTCTCCGATTTTAGGGTAAATTTTTATATCGCTGAGTAGTAATATAAGTTGTTTTTAGGTGACCGGATGACTCCTGAGATGAAAAGAGTAGCCGAAATTATAAGGTCGGCTAAAGCTGATGGGAAGTTGGAACTTTTGGAGATTGAATCCAAACGGCTTCTAGAGGCGTGGGGGGTCCCCGTCAACCGAACCGAACTTGCCAGAGAAAAGAGCGAGGCCATCAGGATCGCACGCGAGGTGCATTATCCCCTAGTCATGAAAATAGCTTCTCCTGACATACCTCAAAAGAGTTCGGTTGGTGGAGTAAGGGTCGGGATCGGCTCGGAGATAGAACTCCGTCAGGCGTTTGATGAGATAATTGAGAACACCCGCTCCAACAGACCAAGTGCCAAGCTCTTGGGCGTGACCGTGCAGGAGTACCTACCACCCGCGCGCGAGGTGATCGTCCGTGCCGAACGGAACCCGTCTTTTGGAGCCGTCGTATGTTTGAGCATGGAGAAGTTTTGGGGGGGCAGGCTGGACGATTCCAGCTTCAGGCTCGCCCCTTTGACTTTAGACGACGCTCATGAGATGATCAGCGAGGTCAGGGGTTATCCAATCCTCGTTGGTGGCCGGGACACACCTTCATCTGATATGGATGCATTGGCGGACGTGATCTGCAAGATCGGTCAGCTCGTGCATGAATTTCTGGAGATATCAAAAGTCGAGTTAGACCCAGTTTTCGTATTCGACGCGGGCAGGGGCGCGGTCGTGGCGGACGCTCGAGTCACCTTGGAGGTGAAATGA
Source organism: Hadesarchaea archaeon (assembly GCA_003661465.1). Taxonomy (GTDB): domain Archaea; phylum Hadarchaeota; class Hadarchaeia; order Hadarchaeales; family Hadarchaeaceae; genus B75-G9. The sequence continues at coordinate 26,862 of QMWE01000001.1, read as the reverse complement.
TGTCGAAGGAGCTCGACACTCTGTTTGGGCCCAAGTCGGTGGTAGTATTGGGCGCCTCGGACGCAAAGGATGTGGGAAATGTGCCCGCAATGTTTTTCAGATGGATCGTTTCCAACATCTCCAAGTTTACAAGAGGCAAAGTTTACGGCGTGGATTTGAGCGGAAATGTTGAGGGTTACGAGAGGAGTTTGGCCAAAGTACCAAAGGGACAGGATTTGGCAGTGGTGTCGTTGTCAAAGGTTTTCCTTGCCAAGAATTTATCGGCTCTGATTGGCAAAAAAATCAAGGCGCTGGTGTTACTCACGAACGAGGTAGATCGGAGACAGCGAAAAGTGCTCGAAAATCTGGCAGGGAAACGCAAAATTATTCTCTTGGGTCCCGGTGCAAGCGGTGGGATGGTCAATACTACATGTGGGCTCGTGCTCGTGCCAGCATCGGTTTCAGTACCCAGACGGGGGAATATATCGATAGTCTCCCAGGATGGGGGACTTGCAATCGAAATGTTGGATTGGGCGTGTTCCAATCGCGTGGGGATAAGCAAACTTGTGTGTACTGGAGAGGAGATGGGCATCGGCCTTACGGATGTCGTTGGATACCTAGCGAACGACAGAGAGACGAAATGCATATGTGTTTATCTCGATGAGCTTGGGAATGGGAGAAAATTTATTGAATCCGTCAGGGAAGCCACGAAGAGAAAACCAGTTGTGGTGTTGTACGGAGGAATGGAATACGGAGATATCTTGGCATCGGCACTCAGGCAGGTCAAAGCGTTTCAAGCCAAGAATGTCAGGGAGGCCCTACTCCTCGCGGAGGGATTGGCGAAGCAACCGCCCATGCATGGTAACCGCGTGGCGGTAGTCACCAATTTAGCAGGAAAGGGAAAACTCCTGGTAAAACATCTTTCCCTTGGTGGGCTGATTCCAGCACAGCTTTCATCCGAAATTTCCAAGAAGATCTCGGCGAGGTATGGAAATGTCAATATCACAACTTTTGTGGATCTGGGGGTTGGGGCTAGGGGAGATGCATACAGATATTCTGTTGAGCAGTTGTTGTCCGATAAAAATGTGGATGGCGTAATAGTGATAACTTCATTTGCAGGTGCATTGTTGGAGCAAGGAGAGGTAGGGGCTCTGGCGGATGTGGCGAAGAGGTTCAAAGATAAGCCCGTGGTCGTCATGGCCTCGACGCCGGATGATCATTCCCGTGCGCGGGAGGTTTTGGCGGATACAAAATTGCCCGTCTGTGGTTCTCCCGAAGAGGCAACCCTGCTCATGAGATCACTGTATGTGTATGGAAAAATCTCTGAGAAAGCTAGGTGAGGTCATGGCTACACGGCCAAAAACTGCCCGTGTCCAAGTTTTTCGATGATTTCTCCGTCCTCCATCAGGATGGTCCCTCTGGAAATGGTCATGGTTGGCGTCCCCTTGAGTTTCAGTCCGTCGTACGGTGTCCAGTCCGCAGCGCTGTGAAGTTTTCCAGCGTTTACCGTGGTTTCTTTCTGGAAATCCACCATCACCAGATCGGCATCCGAGCCTTTACTGATGATGCCCTTTCGCGGGTATAAACCAAATATCTGGGCCGGTTTGGTGCATAAGATGTTCACGACATTTTCTAGGGTTAGCCGACCCGCTGTCACGCTGTTTTTCAGCATTACGGGCAGCAACGTTTCTAGGCCCGGGATTCCCGATGGGACCTTCCAAATGTTTTTCCAGCCCTCTTCCTTTTCATCTCTGAAAACTGGCGTGTGACCGCTCGCGACGGTGTCTATCGTTCCCTCCTCAAGAGCTTTCCATAGGGCCATGCGATCTTCGTTGGTCCTCAGTGGAGGTTCCACCTTTAAAAATGGGCCAAATTTTTCCATATCCTTCTTCGTGAACGTAAGGAAATGAAGGCATGTCCCAGAGCTCACTTTCAATTTCTTCTTCTTGAACTCGAGGACCACCTCAGACGTTTTCTTGGTAGTAACTGGAAAGAAATGAACCCTACACTTGGTGTGCCCGCTCGCTTCCATCACCTTTCTCGCAATTTTCTCCTCGATTTCTTCAGGGCGGGTTTCAGCATGTGCGGATGGATCCTTTCGAAGTTTTTGAAGTTTGATCATTTTTTCGTCTTGGTCCATTTCTCCAAATCTCGCATCGGTCGTTATCATGCCGTCGAGGGGTTTCACAGTCCTCATCAATTGTTCGAGTTCCCCGCGTTCCGCGTTGATGACCCTCCACATCGGTATCATGAAAGATTTTACGCCAAGGGATGTTATCTTCAAAGCATTTTTTGCAAGACCTTCCTCAGTGTCGCTTGCATAGGTTGCAAAATCAACCAAGCTATTTTTCTGTCCGGCCCTGATCAAGTTTTGGATGGTCTTTGGGGTTTGGGTGGTTTGATCCAATGGCATGGCGATGATGGTCGTGATCCCGCCGGCAATTGCGGCAACGCTGCAGTCGTGGAAATCTTCGCGATAGGACGATCGTCTAGCGCGAATGTGAACACATGTATCTATCACACCCGGCATGATGATCTTTCCCCTAGCATCGATCTCCGTATCTCCTTTCTCCAGCCCGCTTACTGCGATTTCCTGAATTTTCCCTTTTTCAACAGATAGTTCTCCACGTATCACTCCTTCAGGCAAAACCAACCTAGCATTTCGAATGACAAGTTCGCTCAAGCAGTTCACCAGATGATCGTATTTAGCTTTGTACGCCCCCTGCAGCTGCCCGAATGTCTTTTTCGTTCACGGTCTTCGCGCCACGATGCTGGGCGAGCTTCAGGGCTTCACTGGATATCTTCAAACCATGCTCCTCAAGCACAGCACTGAGCTCTAATGCAGCTCCACGAGAAACACGAAATTTAGAAACCCTCTGGATGAGCCTCTTCATGGCCAAGACGGAGAACTCAGGCACATTTTTCACCATATTCCTCTAATTTGAGGGATTTATTTGGTTTTGTCTTCACGGAGATGCTTACCCCTGAATTTGGGCAGATGCCGGTAAAGTTAAATGGGCTCCCATAGTTTCCTTCACAGGGGTTGATTTGGTCGATCTGTTGATAAAAAATGGTTTGGTTCTCACGATGGATAAGGATCACCGGATCATCACCGAGGGAGCGGTGACCGTGGATGAGGGCCGTATAATCTCCGTAAAACGCGGTTGGGCGGGAAGGGAAAAGCCCGAGGAGGTCATAGATGCACGTGGAAGGATCGTCATGCCCGGCTTCGTGTGTTCTCACACATGTCTTCATGGATTGTTTTTACTGGGCACAAGGGGTAAGATGGGTTCTTTTTCGGATCTTTCCCAGCTCCAGCAGCGGGTATACTGGCCAGTGGAGGAAGCAATGACAAAAGAGGATGTATACGCGGTCGTACTTTATTCATGCCTTCGATTTCTGAAGACGGGAGTTACCTCATTTGCTGGCACGATCTCAGCTCCAAATGCCATTGCAGGTATCCTCGATAAGGTGTCCCTTGCAGTTGAGCGTTCGAGAATTCGTGGGATGATAGCGTTCGAGGCTACTGAGCGTCGTACTCGAGCTGAAGGTGCGAAGGCCACAAGAGAAAATGAGCGTTTTATCAGGAAAGTGAAAAAGGAGCGAATACATCGCGTGAGAGGAATGTTTGGAATTGGGCCTTCATCTTTGGTCTCGGACGAGCTTTTGTGGTATGTCAAGGAATTAGTACACAGGTATAAAACTTTTGTTACCGTCACCACATCCAAAGGACTATCCGATGTGTATCGAAGTTATGAACGTTTTGGTAAACGAACCGTGGAGCGGTTAAACGATGCCGGTTTGTTGAGTCCGGAGTCCGTGTTGGTACATTCCGTACACGTGAGTGAAAGGGAATTGAAGTTGATCAAAAAAAGAGGGGCCAAAGTGGTTCATAGCCCCATGGATGAGATGTTGGATGGAGTGGGTGTAACTCCTGTGATGAAAATGGCCTCCTCGGGTATTTCGGTTGGAATAGGTGACGGAGGGTATCTCTTTGATTGGTTTGAGAACCTCCGGGCTGCTTACCTTTCACAAAAAGTGGTCACTCATGATCCGGACGCGTTGACACCGATGGAAGTGCTGGAGATGGCGACGATAAAGGGTGCGGAATTATACGGACTTCAAAATGAAGTTGGGTCGATTGAGCATGGAAAGCTGGCTGACATTATAATTGTAAATCCAGGTCATTCTCCAGTGCCTCTTCGTTCTGACAACGTGGTGGAACATGTGGTGAATGCCGTCAGCGGTCGAAACGTAGAGACGGTGCTGGTTGGCGGAAACGTTATCATGTCAAACCGAAAGGTACAAACGGTGGATGAAGTGGAGATCGCGAAGCAGGCGAAAAGGTCTATGGAGCGAATATGGCAAAAACTGGGATTGGCAAGGGGCAGATGATCTTATGGATCTATCCGTCGAAATCTGCGGCATAAAGCTAAAAAATCCAATTATGCCGGCAGCTGGTCCAACCGTGCGCAACGGTGATAGCATGGTAAAAGCCGCGATGGGAGGGGCGGGTGCACTGGTCTCCAAAACTTTGAGTGTTGCTCCCGCACACGTACCACGCCCGTGTCTCGTCAAGATCAGAGATGGTCTGATGCACGCGGAACTTTGGAGTGATATCACGTTGGATCAGTGGGTAAGACACGAGCTTCCCAAGGCGAAAAAAACTGGGTTGCCTTTACTCGTGAGCGTGGGGTACTCCCCCGATGAAATTAAAAAAATCGCTCCAAGGGTGGTGGACGCCGGGGCGAACGCCCTTGAACTCTCCACCTTATACTCCGGAGATATATCCACGATCACGGAAGCTATCAGAGCGGCGAAGGAAGCAGTGAAAGTGCCTGTTTTTGTCAAGGTTCCCCCTGGCGCCACTGATGTGGTCCAGTTCGCACAGGCGGTGGAAGCTGCCGGTGCGGATGGCATAGTTGCGATAAATGCTGTTGGTCCATGTCTTGTCATAGACGTGGAAAATGGCATGCCGATACTTGGTAGTCCAAATGGTTATGGATGGCTGTCAGGTCAGGCGATCAAACCGTTTGCGGTCAGATGCGTCGCCGAGATAGCACGTACGGTGAAGATACCTGTGATCGGATCGGGGGGGATCTCCACTGGGCGTGATATCGTGGAGTTCATCATGGCAGGAGCCTCGGCCGTGCAGATATCTACTGCGGCTATAATTCGTGGTCATAAGGTTTATGGACTTTTAGCGGATGAAATGGCAAAATTCATGCGGGCGAAGGGTTACAACAGCATAAACGATTTTAAAGGATCGGCTCTCAGACACATGTCCGAGCAACCGGTTCGCACCACCCCCAAACCTGTTGAGGTGATCTCGTCTAGGTGTAATGCGTGTGGCCTGTGTGAGAGATACTGTATGTACGATGCGATTCGCATAGTTGGTAGGGTTGCTAGGGTGGATCCGGTCAAATGTTACGGATGTGGGCTCTGCGTTTCTGCATGTCCTACTCGGGCCCTCAGGTTTTAGTTGAATGATTTGGAAATCGCGGACTAACCGGATAGATATCCGCGGAGTGAGCTTAGGGACCTGAGAACTCGATGTTCTCTCGCGACCATGTCAATTTCTGCGGTCAGACTCTCGATATCCTTCCGCTTGAGATCCGGATTCATGACGATCTTCATGTTTTGCATGATTATCATGCTGGTTATTTTCAGGGGGAGCGCTGAACCGAGAGCATGTACCGTTGGATGCTTCGAGAGCTCGTTGCGGAGTCCTGCGGATATCCGGTCATAGACTTGCTCTGGGACGTTTTTGTGGGCGAGGATCCCCATGCCTTTTCTGGCCATCAAGGTGTGGGCTTCCAGCGATCCGGCGTATTCGAGAAATCTCCTCGCCAGGTCGGGATGGCGGGCATTTTTCGGTATCGCCCATGCGTTGCCTCCGACGACCATCACACGTCCTATGCTCGGGTGGATTGGAGGGAGTAAGAAGTAATTGTACTCCTTTCCGGGGGTGTATCCGTATTCTCTTTGCCACATTCCGTTGAGCCAGTCTCCCTGAAGGTGCATCGCAGCTTCTCGGTTGTTCAGCTTCACCCAAGCCATTGGGGAATTAAATCCGAAGGGATGAGGGTACATATATTCCTTGGACAGCTCCCTCAGGATTTCGTACGTCTCCACGACCCGGGGATCCTTCCAGCTCTCGACACCTCTTACCAACTCCTCGTAAAACGATGCTCCTCCGACCTGAGCCAGAAGGTTCATGAACAGGTCAAATATCCCATCGCCACTTGATATGATCGGGTGGATCCCAGATTCCTTGAATGCTCGGCACACGTTTATGAACTCATCCCATGTCTTTGGCGGTTTGACTCCGTGTTTTTTAAACACATCAGTGAGGTACCAGACGGCGTAGGTGAAGTATTTGGATGGGACCAAGTACATCCTGCCCTGATAACTGCACTTTTTCTTGATCCACTCTGGGAATACATCGTAGAATTTTTTTCTCTCCCACATTTCCGTGATATCCAAAAGTTCGCCGTCCTCCAGAAATCTCAGGAGGTTCTCGCCGATGTCGTGGACCATCACATCCGGGGGGGATTCTCCGATCTCCCTCTTCATGGTTGTCGTGTAGGTCCACCAATTCATGATCTTTTGTCTGACCCTGACGTGTGGATTTTTTTTCTCAAACACGCGGATGAGGGAATTGACTGGTTCTTGTTCGGCTCCAGCCCAGAAATGTGCTATCTCAAGCGTTTTCTTTGTGGCGGCCCTCCTCCCGCGTTTTCGACGTTTCACGGGTGGGTTCATTCAATCGTCTCCAACCTAAACCTATGGCCGGATATAAATAAAACTTGTTCTAAAAAATCGTATTTTTGTGATTGCTCGAAGTAAATCCAAAACTGAGAATTGTGTTTGCCCAACTTTTATTTTATCTATTCGTAAACCTTTTCACGGTGTGCATGAAGGGTTTCTTACTGGATGCGGATTATGCGGAGGAAGAAGCACGTCCATCCGTGAGGATGTTTCTCAAGAGCGGATCCAAAACGGTGATCGCGATAGATCCGGCGTTTGAGCAGTACTTCTACGTGGTCGCCGACAATCCGGAGAAAACAGCGAAGCTCATTTCTCGCATTGAGGTGGTCGAGCGAGAGGAGAAGATCAAGCCAAAGTCAGTTGAGGTGGTTGGACGTACTTTTTTTGGCGATAAAGTTGACACTATAAAAGTTTCTCTCCACCATCCCAAAGAGATGGCCAAATTGAGGCACATCATACGCCAACTTCAAGGTGTAAGGGAAATATACGAATTCGACATACAGCCCGTAAGACGATATTTGATCGATAGGGGATTGCTCCCGATGTCTGGAGTAGAGATTGATGGAGATATTGGTAGCCAAGGATCCGGGAAAATTTTACTCTTGAAGCATCCGCCGAAACCGATCCCCGTATCCGACCCGGATCTTAACGTGATGAGCTTCGATATCGAGGTGTACAATCCGACCGGAAGCCCTCGTCCGGAGAAAGATCCGATCCTGATGATAAGCGTGGCGGACAACAAAGGATTAAGAAAGGTGATAACTTGGAGAAATTTAGCTGACCTCAAGTTTGTGGAGGTGGTTGAGAACGAGCGAGAGATGCTCAAGCGGTTCGTCGAACTTGTGAAGGAACGGGATGTGGACATCCTCCTCGGTTACAACACCGATCTCTTTGACTTTCCATATCTGCGCGAGCGGGCCAGACAGTTGAAGGTCAGGTTGGATCTCGGACGGGATGGTTCTGATATATCCGTCCGCAAACGGAGGTTTGCTACTGCTACCAAAATTCGTGGACGCGTCCACGTGGATGTTTTCACCATGGTGGATTTTCTTGCCACCATAGGCACGATAAGACTCATCCATTACACCCTCGAGGACGTTTACCGGTACATGCTCGGCAAGGAGAAGCCAGATTTCGAGTTTACGGAGATGGTCAGGGCATGGGAACACGGAGGTAAGCTGGGACGCAGATTGCTCGAATACTCCATGTCGGACGCTGATGCAACACTTGAGCTGGGTCTCGAGCTGATTCCGCTTTTCGCGGAACTTGCCCGAATAGTGGGACAGACCATTTTTGACATCAGCAGGATGACCCCTGGTCAGCTTGTGGAATGGCTGCTCATACGCGAGGCGCACAGACGCGGAGAATTGGTGCCACCGCGACCCGTGGGCGAGGAGTACGAGGAACGTCTTGGAGAAACGTATCTAGGTGCGTATGTGATGGAGCCGGTCAGAGGGCTTCACGAAAATCTCGTCGTGTTTGACTTCAGAAGTTTGTATCCCAGCATAATAGTGTCCCATAACATCGATCCATCCACCCTCAACTGTAAATGTTGTGGACGTGGAGAGAGCGTCCAAGTGCCGGGATTAAATTATCGATTTTGCAAAAAACGGAAAGGTTTCATCCCCGAGACACTCGAGCGTCTCATCAAGACACGTTCCAAACTCAAGGAGGAGCTGAGACATCGCAAGCGTGGTACTAGGGAATATCGGTTGCTCGATTCCAGACAAACAGCCTTGAAGATCATCAGCAATTCCTTCTACGGCATGCTTGGTTACTCGCGTGCACGATGGTACTCCAAGGAGTGCGCTGAATCTGTCACGAGCTTCGGCCGTCATTACATCCATAAAACGATAGAAATGGCAAAGGAATGTGGACTTGAGGTGATCTACAGCGACACCGACTCCCTACACTGTAAACTCGGTGATAAAACCAAAGAAGATGCCATGAGATTTATGGAGCGGGTGAATGAGAGCCTCCCTGGAGTAATGGAGCTTGAGCTTGAGGGATTTTACCCTCGTGGCGTTTTCATAACAAAAAAACGTTACGCCATGGTTAACGAAGAAGGTAAGATGGTGGTCAAGGGCTTGGAGTTCGTACGCCGGGACTGGGCGGCGATCGCCAAACGTACCCAAGAGTCCGTACTCAGAGCGGTTCTGAGGGATGGATCACCTGAAAAGGCCGCGGAGATCGTTCGCAGGACCACTCGTGAGGTTTTAGACGGAAAAGCAAATCTGGAGGATCTTGTGATATACACCCGTCTCAAGATGCCGATCGAGAGTTATAGGTCGATTGGTCCTCACGTCGTGGCGGCGAAGCGTCTGCGTGAGTTGGGGCATGAAATCGAGCCAGGGATGATGATAGCTTACATTGAAGCCAAGGGTCATGGAAGTATAAGTGAGAGAGCAGTGCCTGTGGAGGACTTTGAAGGAAAGGAATATGATCCTGAATACTATGTTAATCATCAGATTCTGCCAGCAGTGATGCGGATCATGGAGGTCTTCGGTTACCGAGAGGAAGATCTGAGATACGAACGAAAAAAGCAGGTGGGTCTGGACAGGTTCATCAGCATCTCCCGATAGGTTTTTTTATACAGCCCCCTATTTTGGGTGGTTGTCATGTTGAACGACGAAGAACTAGAAAAATACAGGAAGGTTGGAAAGCTTCTGGCAGAGGTTCGCGAACAGGTGCGTCCGCTCGTAAAAGTTGGGACGAAACTGGTTGAGATAGCTGAAACGACGGAAGATCTCATCCGGCAAAAGGGTGTCGAGCCGGCTTTTCCATGCAACGTTTCAGTTAACGAAATCGCAGCTCATTACAGTCCTCCGGCCACCGACGATGCGGTGATCAAAGAGGGAGACGTGGTCAAGGTTGACATGGGGGCTCACCTAGATGGATACATCGCGGATACGGCTTTCACGGTGGCGATTGGAGAAAAGGAGGATCTGGTACGGACAGTCGAACAGGCCCTTGAGGCCGCCATAAATGTCGTTAAGCCAGGAATAGATGTGGGTGAGATTGGCAAGGCTGTGGAGGGTGTGGCTAAAGCCGCAGGTTTGAAACCCATCCGAAACCTCACAGGACACAGTTTGGCCCGATGGGATCTGCATGCCGGCTTGACCATCCCGAACGTCGATGAGCGGACAGGACAAAAGCTGAAAGTGGGAGATGTGATAGCGCTCGAACCCTTTGTGACTGATGGAGCAGGGTATGTCGAGGATCAAAAAAGAGCCTACATTTTTCGTTATCTGCGGGAAGTACCCACGAGACTGCGCATGTCTCGTGAGCTCCTGAGGGACATCAGACGTAGATACGATGGATTGCCTTTCGCGGAGAGGTGGCTCGCAAAACGTATGTCGAAACTGAGACTTGAGCTCACGTTGCGTGAGCTCTCAGGGATAGGAGCTCTTTGGCCATATTATGTGCTCGCGGAGCGAGCAGGAGGAAAGGTCGCGCAAGCCGAGCACACGATGATCGTAACTGAGCAGGGGTGCGAGGTCACCACGCGGTAACGTCTTTACTTCCTCAAGACCAACATAGCGTGATCCTTCTCATAAGGGTCCAAGATCTTAGCATCTAAGAGTTCCATTTCCTTCTCGAGCTTTTCTATTTCGTTCCTGAATATTTCCCAGGGTTCTTTGGTCACGTCTATGCTGCGCGCTTTGAGTACCAGTAGGGCGTATCCTCCCTCTTTGAGGAACGCCCTCCCGTTGGCCAAGAAAATGTCTGTCTGATCTGGCTGAGCAATGTCCTGGTATATCACATCCACCTTTTCGAGAAGTACAGAATAATTGGATGGGTGACGGGCGTCGGCAAGTATTGGCGTCATGTTAGCCCTTTTTTCACATACGGATAGGAGGTCTCTGAACGGGCGGGGGGAGATTTCCACACAGTAAACGCATCCCTCTAATCCCACGATATCCGAGACATGTGAAGGTGTGGTCCCACTTGCCGCTCCTAGATAAAGCACAAGTTTTCCAGATTCCACAGGAACTTTTTTGATGTTTTTCAAGATGGACGCGGCGAGCTTGCTGCGATACGGATCCCAAGTCCTGTATTCCCTTCCTTCAAGTTTCACAAGTTTCTCTCCGTATACTTGGACACCGGGAGCCAAGTTTTCTGTGGCTAACTTTTTGCTCCCGTTGTCGAATTCGATCCAGTACACGGACTTGAAGCGTTCATGTCCCACTATTTTCATCGTTTTCTACCCTCCTCTTTGGATCTTATACTGGCAATACGAGTTTTCAGGTCAGTAGCCAGTTTGTCCCCGATAAACTCTCCGGACATGGCGTCAATCCTCGCTGCAATGGCTATCTTTCCTGCAAGCGCGCGAGCTATCTTTCCGCGCATAGACCTTGGCGCTCCTCTTATCTCGGGATACTGATAGATCACACCGTGCTTCGGGGGCCTTGCTCGGGTCTTTAGTGCACGGAACAGTGCCTTTTCAGCTCCGAGTACTTGGATCGTACTGGCGGGCATCTTGGAAAGTCTCTCAAGTCCGCCAGCAAGCGATATGAGGCGGGCACCGATTGGACCACCGACCACCGTGCGAAGGTTTGGTGCTACTTGATCCATCACTTCGTCTATGTATCTGGAAACTTGTTCACGAAGTTCGTACATGTGAAGGATCTCTCGAGCGCTTCCTTGTATGGTCACCGTGTCGAGTTCGTCAAATTGGGCACCGAGGGAGCTCAACGCAGCCTCCATGATCTTTTCCGCTTTTTCATGTGGTATTTTCACAGCAGCTTTGATACCCTCCAAACTGAAATTCTCTCGTGACCCTAGATCCACGATGAGTTTTAGATATGTCTGATGATCCGGGACCAAGCGGTTCAGCTCCGGGAAATGAGTGGAATACCACTCCCGGACCATCCCAATCAGGATATTTGAAAATTTGTCGATCTCGTCCAGCAGGCCTATCGTTTGGATGATGAGTTTGTCCCGTCGGCTTGCTTCTAATCGGAGTTTATGTCGTGCTAGGACAAAGCTGACTTCACGAGCGAACTTCCGGATGTCCAGCTCGATATCTCCCTCCACCTCCATGAATTTCTCGCGGAGAATTTTACCGGCGAGGTTTGGCATGACTGGTTCGAACTTAGCCCTTCTGAACTCTTGTTGAAGTTTTCTTGCGATAGGAGTTGATTCTAGCGTAAAATCAGTGTGCCCTCTCTCCACCAATCTACCTATGAGCCTGCGATGTTCTGGCGATGGGATTCCGGATTGGATGTCCGCGATCCGGTTGGCGACCTCGGTGGGATCTTTCGGGAAATGTTCGGAGGAGATCATCTGCTCTGCGTCGTCAAATGCGAATACGCCTGTTACACATTCAGACACATGAATCGGCAAGCGCCTCACCAAGGCAGGATTGCGCTTGGCATGTTAAAACTTTACCACAGTAGCCATGGGTTGCCAATCCTGACACGTTGAAGGCCTTCTTTTTTACAAATCTCCAGAAATAGCTCCGCCTCTTCCCGTCGTGTGTAGGGCATATCCTGCATGTGGTAGGAGGGATGAAATGCTAGAAGGGAGTATGGTATGCTCGGGTTCAGATCAGCTATGAATGAAGCTAGGGAACGTATTTCCTCCTCATCCACATACCCGGGTACCAGCAACGTACTGGCTCTGGCGAACGGTACCTCCGGACGTTCCTCGTGCTGTTTGGATAGCCATTCAAAGTTTTTATACGCCTGCCGGTGTTTCATGCCAGATAAGGCATACAATATTTCCGTTGACCAGCATTTTAGGTCCGCCTTGATCCCACCGCCGCTCTTCATGGATATCCTCCCGATCTGTTTCAGGTCTTCCGAGTTCATGTTCAGGTTCGTTTCGAGGCAAACACGTAAGACACGCTTTTCCCTGTCGGCCCTTTCATGCACCAACTTTGCAGATGAGATGACGAACGGCATCTGGCTCGATGGATCTCCCCCAAAGTAGCAGACACACGCAGTATCTTCGTTTGCTGCCTCGGCAATTTCGTTCGGAGTGACGGCTGACTTCTTATTTGTGGCGAGTTCGTGAAAGACAAAGTTCTGACAAAAGAGGCAGTTATATGTGCAGCTTCCAATGAAAACTGCCAGATTTTTGTAGCCCACATCACCTTTCGGCGTCCTGCACCATTTGGGATACCCAGATCCGCCAGATCCGGCACAGAACTCCGCTGGAACGCAGTTGGTGGGTATGAGGTCATAATACAAGTTTAGCAGCCCCAGTTCTGAAGTGCCAAATCTTCTGACGAGTTTTCCATCAACGTTTTCAACGAGTCCACAGAATCCCCTTCCACCAAGTGGGATACGACAGGCATTTCCACATCCATTACACTTTTTCCCGCTTGGTTCGCGAGGTGGCTCGGGTGGCAACCCGTGTTGCTTCCGGATTCGTGCGTGGGCAGATTCGATGTATGGTTTGGCGTCATCAAAGCGCTCCTTGATGCAGGCACCGCATACCCTGAGCGCTGCCGAGATGTCGGCCGAGATCCTGCCGCAAAGCTCACATCTCACCATTTGGCCCTCTGGCCTTGAGATCATCGAACACCACTTTTAATAGGCATGTCCCAAACTATGTAGTTTGAGGCGATCGTGTGGAGATCGTGTTTGGTTCCGAACGTCTGAAACGAGGATTCGCCAAGATGCAGAAAGGTGGAGTAATAATGGACGTCACCACCCCGGAACAGGCAATAATCGCGGAGGAGGCCGGGGCGGTGGCCGTGATGGCGTTGCAGGCGGTTCCGGCGGATATCCGGGCGGCAGGTGGCGTAGCGAGAATGGCGGATCCCGGGGTAATAGAAGCGATAATGAATGCCGTCACGATCCCCGTGATGGCAAAATGCAGGATTGGCCATTTTGCAGAGGCCCAGGTCCTCGAGGCTCTGGGGGTCGATATGATAGATGAAAGTGAAGTGCTCACAGTCGCGGATGAGGAAGCCCACGTGGACAAAAGAAAGTTCAAAGTGCCGTTTGTCTGTGGTGCCTATGACCTCGGGCAGGCGTTGCGGAGGATAAATGAGGGAGCAGCGATGATCAGGACAAAGGGGGAGGCCGGGACCGGAAATATAGTCGAGGCGGTCCGGCACATAAAGCTGACGAAACGGCAGATATCTGAGCTTTCAAGGATGGCGGACGACGAACTCGAGAAAAAGGCGCTTGAATATAATGTTCCGGTCGAGCTCGTGAGGGAGACTGCCAAGCTCCAGCGCCTGCCGGTTGTCTGGTTTGCAGCGGGCGGGATCGCCGGGCCGGCCGACAGCGCGCTGGTGATGCAACTTGGCGTGGATGGCGTATTCGTTGGTTCCGGAATTTTCAAATCAACAGACCCTCCAAGGATGGCGAGGGCAATAGTGGAAGCGACCAGACATTACGATGATCCGGAAGCAGTTCTTGAGGCATGCAAAAATCTACCCCAGCCGATGAAGGGGATCGATATAAAGACCCTCAAGGAAACGGAAAAGTTGCAAATTCGTGACGTGTAGGGCGGGTATTTCCTTATAATTAACAACGTCAGAGTGACTTGGGGTTGGGTTGATAGAGTTCGCCCTTGCGTTGGTGGCATCGATAATTCTGATCCACAAAGCGGGAGATCTTTTCGTCGACTCGGCATGTGGGATAGCCCGTGCGTTGGGCGTTTCCCAGGTGACGATAGCCCTTACCCTTATCGCTTTTGCTACCTCGGCACCGGAGTTCTTCACTTCGCTGATCGCGGTTGGACTGGGAAAAGGGGGACTTTCGTACGGAAACGTGGTTGGCTCAAACATCGTCAACATAGCGTTAGTTCTGGCGGTCGCAGCGATTTTTGGAATAGCTAGGATAGACAGAAAGGGACTCAATGATGGTCTGGCAATGCTCGGGATCGGAGGGGCGCTTGCTGTGATGTCTCTCGATGGGACGATTGAACCTGTGGAAGGTATTTCCCTCCTCGTGTTTTTTACCCTCTTCATGTGGTTTGTGATAAAAAGGGAGCGGACTGGAGTAAAAAACTTAAATGAGACCACCCCAAAAAAGCGTGTCGGTCTTCGAAAGTTGTTTTTGCTTTCCACTTTGGGAACAGCCGGAGTGATAATTGGAGCTCGGTTGCTCGTGTTCGGCGCTTCAGGGATCGCTGAGGGAGTGTTGGTGGCGGTTGGCATGACAAAGCTCGAAGCTCAGGCCGCCGTAGGTTTTACGCTCGTGGCGGTGGGGACGTCAATTCCCGAGCTGGCCACCATATTGCTCTCCGTGAGAAAAAAACTTCATGATATCTCCATAGGCACCGTGATTGGTTCCAACATCTTCAACGCGGCGTTCGTCGTCGGCAGCGCAGCTTTGGTTGGAGCCGCGAAAGGTGTACCCTTGGGTGTAGACCTCCAGGGAATGTCGTTCAGCAATCCGATGATGCTTTTTTCTTCCGCTATGTTGCTCGGGTTCATGTGGAAAAGAAAACGATTGAGGCGCGTGCACGGGATGGCGCTTTTGGCGATGTATGTGATATATCTGGTCGGATTGACCCTCTTCTACGCATGGTGATCCCATGATCAAAGTTGGGTGCTGTGGATGGGGTTTTTATAGGGGGGGCTTGAGCGCCTATCAGAAGAAGTTTTCCACGGTGGAGATTCAGCAGAGCTTTTATAGGCTCCCAGCACTTAAGACGGCCGAGCGATGGAGGTCAGAGGCGCCAGAAGGATTTGAGTTCACGTTGAAAGCTTGGCAGGCTATCACTCACTTGTCCACCAGTCCGACTTGGCGTCGGTCCAACTTGAAGCCGGAGGACCTTGCGCGAAGGCAGTATGGGTGGCTTCGTCCCACACAGGATAACTTCAACGCATGGAATCAAATAATGGAAGTCGCAAATGTTCTTGATATCAAAGTTTGTGTAATCCAGTGCCCTCCAAATTTCAAATGTACGGGGAAAAATATCGAAAATATGAGAAAATTTTTGTCATCGGTCGAGCGTGGAGACCTCGTCCTGGCGTGGGAGCCTAGAGGCGACTGGAAGGAACATCCAGAAAAAATTGAGGAGCTTTGCGAAGAACTCGAGTTGGTCCACGTGGTGGATCTGATGCGTGGGGAACCTCTGTCAAACCATTGGGTGGCGTATATCCGTCTGCACGGTCTGAACCCCCGTGAGCACGATTACAACTACGAGTACTCTACATCCGAGCTCGAACGGCTCGCAGACAGGGTCAGAGAACTTGAAAAGAACCATCGCGAGGTCTACGTGATGTTCAACAATTTTCAGATGTACAAAAATGCGGCACAGCTGAGGCGGATTCTTGATGTGTGATTCTGGCGGGCTCGCCGGGATTCGAACCCGGGTTACAGGCTCGCTGCCGTTTTCCGACCGCAGGCCTGTGTCTTATCCAAGCTGGACCACGAGCCCGATATATAGATGGAGCGATGGAGCAAATAAAACGACACGCAAATGTATGACCTCTCTCCTTCGCGAAGAGCATCTTTCAGCCGCACGACTTTTTGGGTTACGGAGGCCCCGGTGTCCACAGGCGTAAATTCAGGGTGGCTCCCCTACTCGGCAGGCACTTGGTTCCTTATAAACGGGAAAAGCGGCTTTCTCCCGGCTTTCGCAGGGGAACTTCCGATAGAGTTAAAATGATTGGAGCTAACAGAGGGTGGGACCAAAATGGCGGTGATATGTACTTCATGCAACCGTGAGATAGCCTCGGGAGAGGTAGTGACG
Source organism: Hadesarchaea archaeon (assembly GCA_003661465.1). Taxonomy (GTDB): domain Archaea; phylum Hadarchaeota; class Hadarchaeia; order Hadarchaeales; family Hadarchaeaceae; genus B75-G9. Next base: position 10,449 of record QMWE01000001.1, on the reverse strand, counting down.
AGATTTCCTTGCCCTAATTGTGGGTCCGTCGAAATTTTACGCTGTAGAAAATGCAGACGGCTCAGCAGGCCATATCGTTGCGCAAGTTGCGGGTTCGTCGGCCCGTGAGGAGGACATTCGATGGCCAAAGTTGCCGTTACCATAAAGTTGATGCCGGAGAGCACGGATGTGGATTTGGACAGGATCGAGGCGGCGGTGAAGGGGCTTGTCGAGGTTCACACAGTGTCCAGAGAACCGGTGGCGTTTGGCCTCCAAGCTCTCCGCGTGGTCGCCGTTGTCGACGACGCAGCGGGTGGCACGGAGCAGCTGGAACGGGAGCTCGCGGGCATCCACGGTATCGGCAATGTTCAGGTTGTGGGTCTGACGCGCTTGCTGTGAACGCTATCTCTTTTACCATTATTAGTCAACTTTAGATAATGAAGCCTTTGAGGTGAAAAAGTGCCAAAAAGTGTAGAGAGGGTTAGAGCCGATATCCCGTTTCTGCGCACGGGCGTGATATACTTGGACAACGCGGCCACCACACCTACACCCAAACCCGTCCTGGATGCTATGCTCGAGTACTATCAAGAATACAGTGCAAATATCGGACGAGGATTATATCGTGCTGCCAAGCGCGCTACCGAGGCCTTCGAGGCCACTAGGGTAAAAATCGCCCGCGTGATTGGGGCGAAACCTGAGGATATAGCCTACACGAAAAATACCACTGAGGCCATCAACATCGTTGCTCGAGGACTGGGCTTGAAGAAAGGCGATAAGGTCATAAGCACGGTTCTCGAGCATCACAGCAATCTCCTTCCATGGCAGCGCCTCGAGAGTGAACGGGGTGTAAAATTGGAGCTGGTCGGTGCATCGAAGGAATGTCTTCTCGATCCGGCTGATTTCGAAAGGGCAATAGACAAGAAAACTCGGCTGATAGCTGTCCATCACGTCTCTAACTCCGTGGGGAGCATCCAGCCGGTGGAAGAAATAGGCAAGCTGGCTCAAGACCATAAGATCCTGTATCTGGTCGACGCCGCGCAGTCCGTGGGTCACATGCCGGTCGATGTCAGGAGGTTGAAATGCGATTTTCTCGTTGCTCCAGGGCATAAAGGTCTGTTGGGACCACAGGGCACCGGATTTCTTTATGCCGCGCAGGGGAGATTATCCGGGCTCGAACCACTGACGGTCGGCGGCGGAATCGTCGAGGAGGTAAAACTCCATCGGTCGAAGTTGGTCGGGCCACCACAGGTCTTTGATGTGGGCACCCCCAATATTCCAGGAGTGATAGGACTCGGGCGCGCATGTGAGTACGTGCTTGAGATAGGCGTGGAGAAGATCGCAAAACGGGAAAGAAAACTGCTTGAGCAGATGCTGGAAATAGCGGACATAGCTGGTGTCAAAGTGTATGGTCCATCAGAAGCGGTGCAGCATGGTGGGGTGCTCAGCTTTAACATCAGAGGACTAGATCATCACAAAGTGGCATCGATGCTGGATGAAATCGCCAAGATAGCGGTCCGTTCTGGGCATCACTGCGCGCAGCCGACCATGAATCATCTTGGTGTGGAGGGGACAGTCCGTGCTTCGGTTCACTACTACAACACGGAAAGCGAGATCGAAAAGTTTGTCACATCAGTTGGAGAAATAGCGCAGGAGATGTGCAGCTGATTTTCACAGCTTCCATTTGTCGGATAGAGCAAGTTTGACTTCATCGATCACTTCGGGATGTTTGGGCTCCGTCGTCGGTGAAAATCTTTCTCCTCGCATGACCTTCATGATGTTGAGCACACCTCCCGAGAGGGCATTCAGGTCGTAGCCCCCTTCGAGCAGGAAAATTACTCTGCTTTCACACATCCTTTCCGCCTGCTGGATCACAAAATCGGCCAGCCGACCGTAGGCGGAGGTGGAAAGCTGGAGACTCGTCAGCGGATCGTCGATGTGGGCGTCAAACCCAACGGATACCACAAATAACTCAGGTCTAAATTGTTCGGATAGTGGAAGGAAAATTTCACGCATGATGCCCTCATAATCTGCATCGTCGCTTCCAGGCCCCACCGGCACGTTGACGTTGTATCCTTTTCCTTCTCCGCTTCCGATCTCGCTCACGAACCCCGTTCCCGGATAAAGCGTGGAGGGATGCTGATGAATGGACATGTAAAGCACGGTTGGGTCATCGTAAAATATGTCTTGGGTACCGTTGCCATGGTGAGCGTCGATATCTAGAATGAACACTCGCCGAATGTTAAATTCCTTTTTCACGTATTTGATCATCACCGCCGCGTTGTTGAAATAGCAGAATCCCCCTCCTTCTGACCTAGACGCATGATGCCCTGGAGGTCGAACAAGCGCGAAGGCGCTCCTGACGTCTCCGGAAACCACCAGACGCCCGGCCATGATAGCCCCTCCAGACGCGAGCATGGCTAGTTCCAACGTGTTTTTGTGGACGGGAGTGTCCGCATCGATCGGTCTTTCCATCGCGCTCAACTTCTCAAACAGTGTGATGTATTCCGGGTCATGTGCGAGTTCGATCTCTTCGCGGATCGCCGGATTTGGCTCGAATATCTCCACATCCGGAGCATGCCATAGGCCCGCCCGTTTTAACCCCTCGACGATGGCTTTGAGACGATCCGGACGCTCTGGGTGCCCAGGACCCGGAACATGTTCCAAGTACTTTTCGGAGTAAACAATCGCGACCGACATTCGATCACCTTTCCGCGAGCTTCGCCTGCTTTATGATAAGGTGTCCACTCGTCCCATGCCAGAGGCGCTTTACTTCTAGAAGCTCGATCCGTTTCTTAAAAATCGGCCCATTTAGGACGAGGCTCTCATATTCTCCACCTTCTCCGCTTATATGGACCCCGTACCGGCGATTTAGTTCGAGCAGATCGCGCATCGCCTGGCTGTCAAGTTTTCTTCCCAACCAGTTTTCGTCCAGCCCCTCTGCGGAGACCTTGGTCACGATCGCTTCAAACCCTGCTGCGAGAAATTCACGTAAGAGTTCTAGCGGGTTCCTCCCCCAGAGCGGCGTGATGGACTTCAGTCCAAGCTCATTGCAGATGCGATCAATGCGGCTTTTCTGGTAGACGGATGCTATCGCGCCGCTTACCACTCCATCCACCTCGAGTTTCTCAAGTACTCGTTTTAGATCGTTCAACTCCTCCTCGCGTATACCGCTCGTCTCTACCTTGATGAAGGGAAATCCTATGCATTTGGAAAGAAGGTCGATTAGTTTAACGTTCGGGCGGTGGTACATCCAGGAGTCCTCCCTATTTGGAACCATCACGAGCACATTTTCCACCGTGTGCCCTTCCTTTTCTGCCAGCCACAGGGCATGCATGGAGTCTTTGCCCCCACTTAAAAGTGAGACAATTTTCATTGGATCACCGAGAACAATGGTACCCATGTGAGCTTCTCTTTGAGAGAGGAAAAAAGACGACAAATAGCTTTCGGTGGTGAACTCAACAGGGTTAAATATTCATATCCATATGAAATTTGGGGGTGAGGGTGAGTCCAAGGGTTTATGCATCATTTCTCGCGCTTGTGGTCGGGTTGTTTCTTTTGCTTGAGGGATCAAAGTTCGACCCGACCCGTGGAGCATTGGATATAGTATTTGTCGTGGCCGGAGCTATCTTGACCGTCTCCTACTTCGTCCTCTTGGGAGACCATCTAGAACGCAAATTCAGGGATAGAACCATAACGTTGATGCCGGTTTTGTTCGTGCTCGGTTGTGTCATGGTCTATCAGGGAGTGACAAGGCCTGTGGATGTAGTGAGCAGGATATTGCTCGGCGTCCTGGGGGCGATCATAGCGATAGTTTCGGGCTTTCTGATGTATCGAATATCCAAAAGGTGATCCTACAGTCCAAGTCCGGCCAATACCCACCCTTTCACTCCCGCGAAGTACAGGACACATGGTAGCATGATGGTCCCCATGCAGTGAGTTCTTTTGACATTGGTGGCGGCTGGAAGCATTCCGATCGCAGTTGCGGTTCCCAATACGAGCAAGCCAGTCGGTCCAGTATACAAAAACGTCATTGTAATTATCCCTCCCGTCACGATCAGACACATCGCTCTGTAAGGGATTTTTCCTATGTGCAGGGCCGCAAGTCCTCCCAGTTTCAGATGGATAATCGCTGCTACCCCTCCCGCCATAAGTGCAGCGCCGATCAGGAGGAGCAACTCATTAAATCCCACATCCCCGAGGAGTTGGTCGACTGCGACGGCCGCTCCACTTCTTGGTCGCCCAATAGCGTAGAGCGCTACAAATGAGAAAAGCGACTTGGCCATGTTCACCGCGCTTACGCCAACTAGGAACGCCTCGGCGCCGTCGGATCGTGTCGCCATCTGGGCTAAGACTGTTCCTTGAGAGGGTCCTATTCCTGGCATGATCCCGGTTAAAACCCCTGCACCAGTTCCGGCACCCAGTGCCTTGAGATCGGTGATGAGCTCAATGGGTTTTCGAGTGTCAACATTTTGTCTTGGAAGTCCAGTATTGCGAAAGATGCTCGGGATGAGCACGCTCACTCCGAAAAGTCCGCTTAGAAGGGGCATGAGGGCCACATCTCCACGTACCAGGTTTGTGTCAAGGGTTAGCAAACCCAGAAGGCCTGAGAGCAAAAAGATGGTCATAGCCCATAAGATTTTTCGCCACGAGTGTTCGAGCGCGATCATGATCCCGGTTATCACCAGCAACAGCCAGTGCATGTGCGGTCTCATGATCTCGTAAGCTGGAGAAAACACCAATGAAAGGGGCAGGGCGAGCACAGCGCCGATCATCAGGGCCCCTAGACATCCAAGTGTTGTCAACCGGATGGCTTCGTATCCTCTTCCTTCCAGCAGCAGCCGATGGGCCGGCAGTACAGAGAGTTCAGTCCCCACATCTGGAGCGCCGAGAAAAGTAGCGGGGATGTAACTGACGAATATGTGGGTCGTCATCATTGCCACGACCAGTGTCGCCAGATTTGTGGGTGGTAATCCGGAGGCCGCGGCCAAGCCGACCATCACCGGGGCAATGTTGTTTACGTGGATTCCTGGGATCAACCCCGTGAACGTCCCTAGCCAGATACCCGCCGCCGCGTACAAAACCAGATCTAGCATTTATGCATCCTCTACGAGATGCAAGCCTGACGAACTCACAACCTTGAGCTCGATTTTTCCCTTGTATAGTTGAAGCCATCCACTGGCGCGGAGGGTCTTCCCCACGTCCAATTCCGCCAGCTTATCGTTCGAGATCCAGCACGGTATGAAGACAGGTAGTTCGCTCCCGTCTTCATGGATGGTGAGGAGGATGCTCCCGTTTGAGAATTCTCTGCGGTTCAAGATCGTTCCCTGTACCTTCGCGGGATATCCAGAGTTCTCTACGGTGATGTTTGACAGCTTCGTTGGAGGCGTATGTGTTACCTTCACATCCTCCGCATCCTCAGGGACGACCTCCAGCCTGCCTCGGTAAGTCGAGACCTCCCCGGAAACCGTTACCACATCTAAAAATTCGATTGATTTTAGTCCAGCACGCACTCCAGAAAAAATTGGCACGTCGATCACTTCTCCGGAGTCATCTCGGAGCTTCAGAAAGAGGTGCCCATTGGGGTGTTCGTACAGGTCAACCACCTCCCCCGAGATGGTCACTCTGACTCCGATGAGGCTGTTGTCAAGGCTGGCGATCGGCGTGGGCTGGGGGTGAACTGATATGGCCCCCACGTACAGGATCCCCAAGCCCACGATCGAGCATGCCAGCCCAACTTTTGTGAGAATATTTTCGTTCATTTTCCCGGAAGGTCTTGCGTGAAAATGGTTTATAAGGGGAGAAATCTCCAGATACTAGGTTATATTGTCATGTGGACCAAACGTGAACCGTATGAGACCGTACGGGCATATCCTCATCGCGCTGTGCATCTTGCTTGCATTTAGTCCACAGACCCACGCGCAGGGTGAGGAAGCAGCTGTTTACACGGTGACTATAAATTACGTGGTTCAGAATGTGGGACAACACGTGGCGCTTGACTCGCGTGCAACGATAGTCTTGTTTGATAACCTTTCGGGGTGGGCAGATCAGGAGGTCATCGATGAGGAAATAACAGTCGACGGAAATCCGATGTCTCCTCAGATCTCATCGACGGAGGATAACCGGTGGGCCGTCATCTCTCTTGGAGATTTGGATCCGGGAGAATCCGTGACGATATCGGTGGTGCAGGTTTTGAAGGTCAATTCAGTGGAGCTCTCGGTCGATCCCGAAATGGTAGGGAGCACGTTTCCTTCGGAGGTCATAGCATACACGACTCCCGTGGAGGGGCTTTATGAGAGCGATAGTTCCGAGATTCAGAACTTGGCACAGGAGCTCACAGGAACTTTGACGAATCCATATTACAAAGCGAGGAGGATATTTGAGTGGCTTCTGGAAAATATGGAGTACGAACCTCAAACAACGGAACACAGCGCGCTCTGGGGCTACCACGCCCGCAAGGGCGACTGTACGGAGTTCTCCAATCTCTTTGTGGCTCTTGCGCGGGCAGCCGGCATTCCGGCTAAATCAGTGTCCGGTTATGGTTATCTCGCCCTCTACACCACGGAGGCGGGCGCTGATATTCAAACTCTCGGGCATGCGTGGGCGATCTTTTACCTGCCAAACTACGGCTGGGTTCCAGCAGATGCCGTTTGGCCGCAACACGTGGGTTCATTTGGAGAGGTCGATTATGCCCACATCGCCGGGGCGACGACAGGCGGTGATGATGTGGTGAACGAACATGGACAGATAGTCTGGCACTCACCCAGATACATAGAGAAGAGGTGGAACTATTATGTCGGCGAGCCAACGGAGCTGGGAGGCCAAGTTTCCGGTTCGATAATTCCCCAAGTCTTAGTGAGCATCGACCTGCAGACATCACCTGTAATCGAGAACGACACGCTGACGCTGACGGCCACGATCAAAAATTTGGGACAAAATTCAGTTAGTAATCTGACGGCCGGATTGGAGACGGACACATCGTATTTTGAGATAATGACTCCCCCTCGACAGAAGAGCTTTTTGGCCAGCGGGGATGAATGGCAGACGAGTTTTGAGGTTCGGTTGAAGGAGAACGCGTACAGCAGCAGGCACGTGTTCACCTCCAGCGTCTCATACGAAAGCTCGTATTCCGGCGGCAGCGGCACCTTTTTGGCAAAAGGGAAAGTTTCGGTTCAGACCCCAGCTAAGCCGGCTGAGCCATCAGGGATATATGATTTCACATCGCTCATTCTGTTCGTGGTACTGGTGTTCGCGCTCGCGGCGGTGGGCGTGGCTCTGGCCCGGAGATGATTTTAATAATATGAAGATAAACTAGGAGTGATATCGATGTACGGTTTCACGGGTACTGTGGTTGGGGTGCGCTGTAAAGACGGTGTCGTTTTGGCGTCCGATACCCGAGGCGCATATCACTATCTGGTGCTGAGCAAACAGGTCAGGAAGATATTCAAATTGGAAGATCGCATAGGGGCGGCGATTTCAGGTAGTTCTGGTGATATCCAGAGTTTGGTGAATCTTCTCAGGGCGGAGGCCAATCTATACCGTTTGAATCGTGGTCATCCGATTTCCACAAAGGGTTTGGTGCAGCTGGCCTCGAACCTTCTCCATGAACGCAGGATGTTTCCATATATCGTGGCAGGCGTGATAGCAGGATTGGAGGAGGAACCCCGTCTCTACTTTTTAGATCCGGTTGGAGGGAAGCTGGAAGAGGAAAAATTTGCAAGCGCCGGGACGGGATCCACAGTCGCGTACGGGGTGCTCGAGCAGCAGTACCGGGATGGGATGAATGTGAACGATGGGGCGAATCTGGCGGTGCAGTCCATCAAGACGGCGATTGAGCGAGATGCCGCGACCGGGGATAACGTAATGGTTGCGCTCGTGGACAAAAGGGGATACCGGGAGCTTTCGGAGGATGAGGTTGAAGACCTGTTAAAACAGCAATCCTAACAGCCCGGGCACTCGTCAAAATACGGCTTTTTCGGTTTCCCCATCGAATACATGTATCTTGTTCACATCGAACGTGATATTCGCCCTGCTACCCACATCTATCTTCACATCCGGCGGTGTTTTCGCGACGATGACCCCTTTTCCAACTTTAAAGTGGATGAAATTGTCGGATCCTACAGGTTCGACGACATCAACCCTTGCGGGTATGGGGTTATCCGCTTTTCCGCTTGAAATTTTCACATCCTCGGGCCTGATTCCTATGAGCACCTCTGATGTGGTGACACTTTTTACGATGGTTTTTCCCATCTTGGATGGTAATTCTATTTGAAACTCCCCTGCATCCAGCACGAAAGTTTCCTTTCTCTCGTTCAGGGAGCATCTGATGAAGTTTATCGGGGGCGTCCCGACAAACCCAGCTACAAACGTGTCCGCCGGATGATCGTAGATTTGGTCCGGTGTGCCCACTTGCCTTACAGAACCCTGGTGCATGACCACCACTCTGTCCGCCATCGTCATCGCCTCAAGCTGATCGTGAGTGACGTGGATCGTCGTGGTTTTTAACCGCCTCTGAAGCTTTTTGAGCTCTGCCCTCATCGTTACCCTCATCTTCGCATCCAGGTTGGAGAGGGGTTCATCCCAAAGAAAGACCTTGGGTTCCCTCACGATCGCCCTCCCCAGGGCCACACGTTGCTGCTGTCCTCCGCTGAGCTGTTTGGGTTTCCGTTTCAGAAGGTGCTCTATACCCAGTATGGACGCAGCTCTGTGTATCCTGTGTTTTATTTCCTGTTCAGAGTATCCCAAGTTTCTCAGACCAAATGCCATGTTATCGTAGTTTGTCATGTGGGGATAGAGAGCATAATCCTGAAAGACCATGGCGATCCTCCTCTTTCGTATGGGGAGGTTATTGATGACCTCGTCGTCAAAATAGATTTTGCCGGAATCCACCGTCTCGAGTCCGGCTATCAATCTGATGGTCGTGGTTTTTCCACAGCCGCTTGGACCAACGACCACCGCAAGTTCTCTGTCCTTTATGGTGAGATTCATGTCGTTAACTGCTACGGTTTCACCGAATCGTTTTGTCACGTGTTCCAGTTTCACCTTCACCATGGAACTCAGTTTTTCTTTGGATGCTTCAATAAAAAGGCTTTCATCCATATCTTCAGCCGGGTTTTTTGAAACAGATCCTTTCATCGAGCAATAAGGTACAGTTTTGCTCAAATAAGAAATCTTTAACATCTAAACCCGAGAGATGATAGGATGGAATCACGATGAATCTTGAGTTTGGGACCGGAATGGGTGGCGGAGTTCGGGGAAAAACGGAAGTCATATGGAGATGGATGCTAAGCCGGAGGAAGAAGGTCATCCCAGTTTTGATATCATTGATGGTTGTGGTCGCTGGCTTGAGCGCATACTATGGATTTCAGCCGGAGAAGGTTCCCGGAGGTCCTACTGACGGTGGAGGAGGGGGAACTGACCAAGGTTATGTGTCTTACGAATTTTCGTTGGGATGGGATGAGCTTAGAACGGACGAAGGTGGGGTTTCGCTTACTTGGAATGACCTCTCCCAAGAAGATAGGGATTTTCTGGATCGGGTTCAGCAGGCAGCGTTTCAATACTTTTGGGACGAAACCGATCCGGATACAGGACTAGTTCCGGACAGGGCATCAAATGACACCGTGAGCAGCATAGCAGCGGTTGGGTTCGGCCTATCTGCGATAGTGGTTGCGGAGGAGAGAGGCTGGGTAACTTATGAGGAGGCCTATGATAGAATACTGACGACGCTGAACAGCTTTTACGACGATCCAAATGACCCAAATGATCTGGTCGTGGAGGGAAGTCACGGTTTCTTCTATCATTGGGTAAACACTCAGACGGGAGCTCGGGAGTGGAATTCAGAAATTTCTCTGATAGACACGGCCATTTTTGTGGCGGGAGCTCTTCATGCCGGACAGCACTTCAAGGGAACTCAGATAGAGAGCATCGCGGACGAACTGTACCGGGCGGTTGAATGGGATTGGCTTTTGTCGAGCAACAATCTGCTAAAAGCCACACCCAACGGTCCAGAAAAAAGAGGTTATGATGAGTACATTTTAGCGTATATCCTGGCGCTTGGGTCTCCCACCCATCCCATTCCAGAGAGCAGCTGGGATTCCATGGCAATTGGCTATAAATGGTCGGATTATGGCGGTGTCAAATTTCTCTCACCTGCTGGAAGCACAGACTTCTTGGCTTACCTGTATCAGTTCCCTGCTGCTTGGATAGACTTCAGGGAAAAGCACGATGAATATGCGAACTACTGGCAGAACGGGATAGCGGCCCTTGAGGCCAATCGCAGGTTCTGTTTGGAACAAAGCGCTAACAACGGCTGGGCTCCACTCTGGGGCTTTACGGCAAACGATGGTAAAAACGGATATCTCGGGTACCGGAGCACATTTGACGGTACGGTGGCGCCATCAGCTGTTGCGGCTTCAATACCGTTCATTCCGGAATACGCGATAGAGATGTTGAAGACGATGTATGATAACTACC